>NZ_JCACKO010000137.1:0-159075 GCF_059505445.1 Brasilonema angustatum
TCTATCCATGATTCTTTTATTCAGAATACCCGGAAAGTGACAGAAGAGGGATAATAGTACCTTGAAGGAAGTTCTGGCAGTGTTGAAAAATGCGCCGTCAGCCTACACCTTATCTGTACTCAGATAGGTGTAGGTAGTTCACTAGATTTGTTGGGTAGAGTCCCTGAGAGGGGGACTTTGTAACCGAAAAATTTTTTAAAGATTTACTTTATAAATTGCCTCCAAGTAGTGTTTGAATTGGTAAACCAAACCCTAAATAATTCCGAATGACTAAAAACAAAGCAAGTAATCCGATAAAAAATACGGTGGTTTGAATATCTTGAGCAAAACAAGTAAGTTTTTCCCGCCAAAGTCCATAAAGATTGACTATGTACAAAGGCAAATCGCTGAGTGCAATGACGATAATTGCCCCCAGTTCGCCAAAACTGTAATATGCCAGAGGTACACCTAGAGTAATTATTCCAAATCGAGCAAAATTACTCTGAGCTGAATATAAGGGCTTGCTAATTGCCAATAGAGCAGGACTTATAGTATAAAACAGTAGAGAAAACCAGATGCCACTGCACAAGATTGGCATCATCCAAGTAGCTGCAGCATACCTTTTATCATATAGTACGGTAATAATTAAATCACCAACAGTAACCAAGCTTGCTAATCCAATCGCACACCCTATTAGTATCACCCACCGTTGACGGATAATTTTTGCTTGCAAACTTGACCTTGGTAAGTCAGCTTGTTGGGAAATTGCAGGAAAAATGACTTTATAGCTAAGTTGTTTAATAACTTCTCGGGGTATGCTTGCTAGGGTATAAGCTACTGTATAAACCCCTAGCATTTCAAGTGACAGGATTTTACCCAAAACCAGGCGATCAGATTGTTCAGCTGCAAACATTAGCCCTGATGCAATGAACATCCACTTGCCAAAGGATAGAATTTCTTTAACAGCTTCTGGTTCCCATGCAAAGCGATTGGAGTATTTTGGTATTAACCAATAGCTGCTAACTAGTTTGTATATTGCTCCTATCACCATCCCAACAGCTAAAGACCAAACAGTTGGATAGCGCCAAACCAAGATACATAAGGTAGACAAAAAACTTGCTTGCAATAATAGGTCATACACAGCAAGTTTTCCTAATTCCATCCGGCGATGAAGAGTATGTTGGCTAGTACAGCTAAATCCATCAAAAATTGAGAATGATAGGCTGATAGGAATGAGCCACAATAAGCGTGGCTCATTGTAGAAATTTGCCATTGGAAAGGTGACAAGTAAACAAACAATCCAAATGACAACACCACGAATAACTTGTATAGTCCAAGCAGTATTTAGAAAAGCCGGTTCATCACCTCGTTTACTATTAATTATATTTTGAGCAATACCAACGTCTGAGAATAACTCAAGACCAACTCTTAGGGTGGTGACTAAAGCCATCAAACCAAAAAATTCTGGTTTAAGCAAGCGAGTTAGAATCAAATTATTCCCAAACCGTAGGATTTGAATCCCTCCAAAACCAATAATTGTCCAGATTGCACCACGGATAGCAAGCTTTTTTAGAGATGTCATAATTTATGAAAAAATTTAGGTATTATTTGTAGTTCTTATAGAGCGAGTGATGCACTTTCTGATAATACAGTTACAGTAAGGCTATTTTAACTTCATACACGAATAACTCCCTTCTTCTTTACAAGCTTGACCTTTTGGCTCAAGTGGATGGATGGTTTTTCTACCAATTCCCACATAAGGGCGGCAAAGCCAACACTAGCAATAATTCCTAGTAATAAGCAAAATGCTTGGCTAAAAGCGCTATTGTGAAGCAGCTTAATACCAATAAAAAATGCTGCTCCGTAAATAGCACTATGGGTGAGATACAGACTGTAAGAAATATGACCTAGAAATTGTAGCCCTCGCCACTTTAACCAAACTTGCATGCGATTGGCTCGTGCGACTTCGAGTATCAGTACGGCGACAATCACACACCCGATGGTAAATTGTGTTGATTTTACCACTCCAGCAGTCAACAATAGTGCTGAATAAGAGTAAAAGAAGATAGGCTTCAACTTATCACGCCATGACCAGTAAGCAAACACCCCTAGCAAAAATCCGTACCATAACGGCAAAAAGAAAAAAGGTCTGTTATTATCTCCAAGCAGACCTATAGGAAAAAGAGCGGCAAGGACAGCAGCAGGAACAAATACAACTGCTCGACTGTAACGTAAATTCCACGAAGAATTAAGCCACTGTGCTAATCCTAAGAGCGCACAAAAGATTACATAGAACTGTACTTCTATACACAATGTCCAGTAAACTTCGTTGATATGTGGAAGTCGAAAAATATCTTGTAAATAGAATAGATGTGTCAGCAATCTCGGGAAAGATAAAGGCTCCTTTCCTGGCGCAAACGCCTCACCTTTGACATGGGAAGATAGGAATGCAAAACCTAGAGCAACGACAATTGAGACGTAATAGGGTGGAGTAAGTCGGGCAAAACGACGCAGATTGAAACGCCCAAAGTAGGCTAAGTCGATCTTTGCCTCACGTAGCGAGTGCGCAATCACAAAACCACTGAGGACAAAGAAGATGGCTACACCTAAGCCACCCCACTCAAAAACGACAACTACAAGCCAGTGGGGCAAGGAGCTGGTTAATAAGGCAATACGCTGATCTAAAGGAGCATGGAATAAAACTACCCATAAAGCTGCAATACCGCGTAGCGCATCAAGGAAATAGAAATGCTCTTTGGGCTTAGGTAGTGAAGTTGTTGAAGTTGTTGATGAGACTTTGGGGTTCATTGTCTACACAAGCATTGGGAAATATTTTTTGGATGATATTAGCGCTACGCTTTTTAAGGAGGGTTACTAGATTCGTAACCAGAGGTTGTGACGATCTGATATTCGTTCAGGAAAACTTGCTTTTGTTGATCATCAGGACGAATAGGTTCTAGTTTTCCTTCCAAGGCGCTAGTCATTAAGTGATGCAGGCGTGCGACTTCATGGTGTATATTAAAGTCTTTTTCTATTTTTGTTCGACCTGCTGTACCAAATGCTGCTCGAAGTTTTTCATCATTCAGTAACTTTTCGACACGCTGTGTCAAGGAAACAGTGTCTCCTGGTGGAACAAGATACCCATTCACACCATCTTCTACCAACTCACTGACGCCTGCAATCTGGGTGGCTACCACAGGTACACCAGCAGCCATTGCTTCCATTAGTACAACTGGTATCCCTTCAGCAAAGCTGGACATAACGAAAATATCGGTTTGCTGAAAGTAATTGCGTACTTCAGCTTGGGATTTATAGCCAACGAAATTGACATTCTGATTTAATCCCAACTGAGTTGTCAAAAGTTCTAAATTTTGACGGTCTGGACCATCACCTACGACTGTTAATATGATGTCTGGATGCGACCGCCTTAAGGTGACCAAGCTTTCTAGTAAAATAGGCAAACCTTTCGCTGCAGCCAGTCGTCCGACAAAAAGTAAGCGTTTTCCTGAGTCGTTGTGAGAAACAACATTGAATAAAGCTAGATCAACACCACAATGAATGATATGCATTCGATTCCACTTATCGATGGGTGCAAATATCATTGCTTGACTGCGAGCGTAGTGACTGATACAACAAACAAACAACGATCGCTTGATTTTCTCATCGAGTCGCCATTGATGTGGACGGAAGAAAATGTAGGGACCGTGTAAGGTGAAGCTATACGTAAAACCGCCCATTTCGGCGGCGATCATGGCAACAGTGCCGCTAGCTTCTGCAATGTGGTTGTGTAGATGTACGATTTGCCTTTCTTTGATTTGTTTGGCAAGGATGCCTGCTTCCAAAAAGTAGAAGAGTTGATAGAGCGCACCTCGCAATCCAGGTTGGCTGGTTGAGAATGCGAGCTTGATTGCTTGCAAGTATTTTTTTGGGGAAGCAAAAAGTAAACTGAGGTGCGCTAACACTAAGTTGATGAAATTGGGAGGAAGAATGTAGAAAGTGCGATCGCGCTCTAGCTTCTGTTCTTCTCCCACTATATGTTCATCCCCTGTTCGGCGAACAGAGAATGTCTGGACGTCCACCCCCATTTCTCGCAGGGTTGTGACTTCTCGCTGAATGAAAGTATCTGTTGCTCTGGGATACTCACCAGTTAGGTAAGCTATACGCATGGAATTCAGCTTCCTAAAGGTTGCAACGAGGGTGTCGGCTGCGATACCTGTAACAATTCGGTATTGCTCAAACTGCGGTCAAGTGCAGTGTCGAGTGAATACCTGGGGTTCCAGTTCAAAACTTTTTTGGCACGGGCATTACTGTAGCTAAATAACTTAAACCGAGCATCCAGTATGATTGGGTTGAATATACCAGGTAGTTTTGCTTGCCCATTCAGCACTTTTTTGTTGTAGAACCAGAAGATCCAGGCGATCGCCCGCATCAGTGTCCAATTGATCCGAATCATCCGGGGCAAAGAGTATTTGCGTTTCGCCAGTTGTTTGACATAAGCTCTTTGAGTGGGCAAGTCGTCATCAATGATATTCAAAGTTTGACCGATAGCCTCTTCACGTTCCACTGCGCTGACAATCGCTTCAGCACAATTCTCGACATATGTCAATGGCATCGTTGCATAAGCGCCGATTCGCAACCACAAATTGCCACTTAATTTTCCTCCAAGCAGGGTACTCCAGAGGTTATCTCGTCCATAAACCAATCCTGGACGAACAATTGTCACCTGTGCCTTGTGTTCTTGCTCAAATTCGCGGACAAGTTCTTCTTGAAGAAGCTTGGTTTGGGCGTATTCATCCCGCTCAAGAGGGTCGCACTCTACAAGTGTATCTTCAGTGATTGTTGTGCCAGAGGTTGTGCGAAGATAATCGTACACCGAGAAAGTGCTAATATCAACCAACCGCAGCACATTATCTGAAATCATCGCATTGAGCAAGTTTTCGGTGGCAATGACTGTGCCAGCAAATCGTGTATAAAAGTCGCCTTCTTTAGCGGCTGCCAAATGGATGACTGCGTCTACACCTTGGACTGCGTCAACAATACCATTGGGGGAGCGCAAATCGATACGTATCAGCTCCACATTTGGGTGATTGTGCCATGCTAGGCGCTTTTCATCACTAGATGGTCGCACAACTGCACGTACTTTATGTCCTTGTCGCAGTGCTTGGGCAACAACATATTGTCCGAGAAAACCGGACGCACCTGTTATCAATAATTTCATACGTGATTCACCTCCAATAGTAGGGCATTAATTAAGTGATGTGTACGCTCCATATCTTCAAAACTGATTGGTGGTTCTTTACCTTCGATGACTGCTTCATAGGTTTTGTCTAAAAGTCGATGGATACCCTCATACACTGTTTTTTGCATAATTTTGTTGCGAAAGTTCGTGAATGATGCTCCAATGAAATCATATCCATTCACAAAATGATTAATCAGCGGAGAGAGCAGTTCTCCAGAACGGGGTATGACACAACGCAAATGCGGCTGAAACAAATCAGTTTCTGCATAACCTTTTGAACCTCGCACTGTAACGGCAAAAGACTTGGGTAGTGTGTGACAACTGAATCGAATTCGAGCGTGTGCTGAGCCTCCGATGACGATCGCATCAAGGTCATCATAACGGAATAAGTCTCCACCACCATGATTACTCCATACAGCACTAACCCGCTCAAAATCTGGTATGAAGCGCACCACCATTGAGCACAAGTGTGTCAGAAAATCATGAATAACCCCTGCGGGCATTTTATGAATGGGATTAGGCAGGTTTTCGTCTGCAAATACTCCACCATCCCGAACTGGAAGTGCTATCCGAACTTCAACTTCCTGGACTTCACCAAGAGTCCCATCTGCAACTAATTTCTCAATCGCCAGGATTGGTTCGTTAAAGCAGTAGTTTTGGTTTTCAATCACCCAACGATTGTGAGACTGTGCAAAAGTCCAAAGTTCTTTAAATTCATCGTAAGTCGGTGTAATAGGCTTCTCACAGAACACGTATACACCAGCTTCTAAGCAGTCTTTGGCAATCCGTTTGTGTGTGTGAGGCGGAGTCAGAATATGTACAATGTCAGGCTTGATCTCATCAAGCATCTGGCGGTAATCGGTATAAGTTGAGTCTGCACCGAACCGTTGCGCTGCATATTTAGCAGAAACTTTTGAAAGGTCGCAAACACTGGCTAGATGTGCGCGTTCAGATTTGGAAAGAAAACTCAGATGTTCTTTGGAGATTGCCCCTGTGCCAATGACGGCTGCTTTAATTTTTGTGACCATTGATACTCTATTTACTCAAAAATCAAGTGTTTTATCAGCTATTATTTCCATGATTCAAGTGAAAAATTGCGCGTAACTATAGATACCAATATACGGCAAAAGAGAGATTGTTTTAACTGGGTGAAGGGGCGCTTTTGTATTCCACCAAAGTGCGCTGTCGTTTCAACAATCTATTGATGTGAAATTGGATTTGACCCAGTAATTTAGGGTATTTTTCTAACACACCACAAAACAGGGCGTAGAAAATAGCATCTTTTTTGTCAAAACCTTTAAACCGTGCCAGTCGATACACTCTGTAACCTAACAAAGTATAAGCTATTAACAGCAATAGTATGCTTAATCCCCGAGTTGGCAAGAAACTAGCAAGGGTCAACACAGGCAAAAGCAAACCCCACAACCAACTCCTTAAACTTTCTCTCACCCAATGGCGTTCGGGACTGCGACCGTGTAGCCAAGCCCCCTCCGCATAAGCATGACCATTGCGAATCTCTCGTTTCCACCACTGACGAAAACGGGTAATTTGGGCATCATGTGATGTCATTTCTGCATCGATACGTAAAATTTTGCCACCAGCCTGACGCAGTCGCACACACAGTTCTGGTTCTTCTCCTGCAATTAATGTTGGATTGAACCCTCCTACCTTTTTGAATGCGATTGCTCTCATCATGGAATCACCACCACAAGCTTTCGCTTCACCTATTGGGGTGTTCCACTCAATGTCGCACAGGCGGTTATAAATAGAGTTAGTAGGAAATTCTTCTCGACGTCGCCCACACACCACGACAACATCAGCTCTGGCAACTAATTCATCCACAGCACGTTCCAACCATCCCTCTACAACCCGACAGTCTCCATCCACAAACTGGACGAATTCTAACTCTGGTTGTATTTGTAATAAATATTCAAATCCTGTATTTCGGGCACGGGCTGCAGTGAATGGAATAGATAAATCGAGTTCGATAACATGGACACCAAGGGAGCGAGCCAGTGCTACACTTCCATCTGTGGAGCCAGAATCAACGTAGACTACTGTTGTTATTTTTCCTATCACTGATAGTAAACACGCTTGAAGACGATTTCCTTCGTTGCGTCCGATGACAACAACTCCAATAGATTGCAAAGCAATACCTCCTGTAATTATTATCTAGCTTGAAAATGGGTGTAGGGGAGCCACTGCCCTAGTGGGAACGGCCACGCCTTACGGTGAGTCCAGCGCTCTTGGTAGGGTCTCCCTCCGCAGGCGACTGGCGAACCCGGAGGGCTATCGGGGAGAACCTCCGGTTCCGCTGCGCTTTAGACCTCTGGGCGTGCGCTTTGCGCATACGCAGTCGCCGTGAGAGCGGGAGACCCTCCAAAGAGCGCTGTCTCACCGTGTGCGGGTTAAGCGCGTTGAGGAGCCACTGCGTTGCGGGGGTTCCCCCCGTTGTAGCAAGTGGCGTGCATGTGGCGTGAGCCAGTACTGTTTCATGGCAAGGTTTGTGAAATTTTCTCGTGATTGACTGACTTGAAAATAAGGAGTTAGGGAGTGAGGAAGTCAGACAGCACGGTGCAGGAGGATCTCCCGCTCTCGGGCGTGACTGTTTTCGGGTTGGGTGAGTGAGAAATACTTTTATGTCTTCTGGTGAGGCAGTGCTCAGCTAGGGTTTCAGTGACACTCACGCAACTGCCGCTCTATGGCTGACGCCATAGGGTGTACGCAGTTCATGATGGCTGTTTAGACGCGTTTAAGTAACATGCAAATAACTTTTCTTGTTTTGAATATTAATTGGTTGAATTATCTTTCGTTGGCTCATAGTAAAAGCAACTGTTATAAACAAAGTCCAATACACGTTTTCTCCACGTAACAAAATACTTTCTGTCACGTTATTAATGCTCAGGAAAGTGAGATAAGCTAATGGCCAAAGATATTCTAGATTTTTAGTTGCATAACCTTGTTTTAATGCCCGAACAAAGGCTGTAAAATAAATAATTAAAAAAAGTGAAAAACCAATCAACCCAAGGTCAAGTGCTATATCAAGAAAACCATTGTGGCCATGAGGTGCAACCCAACCAGTACCTAGTGCTTGACCTGCTTCGATGGCATATGGACTTTTCGGTGCCCAAAATGCACCACGCCCGTAACCCAACAATGGTCTTTCCATTAATCTACCTAGTGCATAAGTCCATATGGGTGTCCTTCCAGTAAAAGTTGCGTCTCTTCCTAAACCAGTTAAGAGTTCTACCCAATAAGTTAAAAGTGGTACGATAATACATCCTAAAAGAAGAATTCCAATGTTTGTGAAAATTACGCTTATTTTTCCATGCCAACGAAAGTTTTTATAAAACATTATTATAAAAATAAGTACAAAAGAGAGAACAAGAGAAGTTTTGGAAGTTGAAAGCAGCATCAATACCAGCGAAAGACCAAAGCCAAACCATTTGTAGAAAAAAGAATTTTCTTTCGGCAAAGTAAAAAATGTTATTGAGGATAAAACCATCATGCTTCCAAAGTTATTTTTGTGCCCATATACTCCTTTCCATGCTCCTGGATGAGCTTCCATTGCATCACTTGCTTGATGTATACCAACGGAAGGTAACACAAGGGCAGCTATTATACTTAAAAAACATCCTATCAATAAAGCATTGGCGATGACTTGTACCTGCTCTTTTTGATTAAATCGTGTAGCAAAGTATAAGCTAAACGAGGTCATCATCAAGATATCTCTACTGTTAAATAATGTGAAGTCTGGAAATTCTGACCAGAGAAATGATAGCAGAGCTATGACACTTAATATACAAAGTAATATGTTTTTTCTGCATAGAATTATTGTCTTTTTCCAGAAGACAGCAACGAGAAGGGTTGACATTCCCCAAACAAAGAATCTAATGAATGTGACAACTGCACTTGGCAGTACAAGACCTAGAGAATCTACACCAAATACGCTGGAGAAGAAAGATAAACCTAAAATAATAAAAGCTTTCTCAGCAATTCTTAGATATTTTTTCACAATTGTATATTGCTATACGTAGAATTGGCTTAATTTATTTAATACTAAATACACGTGATCATAAAATATGTCGGCTACTTAAACATTTAAAAAGTGAATCCTGAATATTTCTGAATTAGGTCACTTCGCTGCTGATAAACAGTTTCTTCATCAAAAAACTGACCAGATAGTGCAGCGGCTCGAATCAACTTACTTAATCTTGATCGGTCTGAATTCAGTTCAATAACTAAGTCAGCCAGTTTTTGCCAGTCGTTCATTGGCACAAATGCACCACCTCCATATCGAGACACGAGATCTTGGGAATAGGAGCTATCATAACCGACAATAGGACAACCGGAGACTATTGACTCAATCAGGCACCGAGGTGATTCTGGTGTTTTATGGCAGAAAAGAAAGATGTGATTTTCTCTCATCGTCTGCAAAATTTTGGTTTGGTCATTAACAAACCCAACTAAATTAACATGCTCACCAATCCCTAACTCTTGAGTTAACAACTTCATCTTCAAAAGAAGTGGCCCATCTCCAAACCAAGTGGCTTTGACATTAACACCAGCTTGACAAATCCGATGTATGATATGTAGCCAATCGAATGGTCCTTTCATGTCAGCTGCTCGTCCGACATAGCAAATCAGTAAAGGTTCATTAGACTTTAATGACTCGATTTTGAGGTTTATGCTTGATTCGTCAATTTGATCAGACTTTTTTGTATGAACATCGTAAATGCAATGGGGCTGTTTGCAAAAAGGTGAATATGCTTGATAGCAATCTTGCCCTTGAAAAAGTCCTAGGCTGCTTTGACGAATCAAGTATTGTTGATAGCGTTTCATCAATGGTAGGTGCAAAAATTCTTTAATCCGGCTTTTGAGAGGCAAACTTTGCAACGTTCGACTGATGACCTCATACTCAACGCGATCTAACCACGCAGTATAAGGTCGTCCTAGCTTTATAGCTTCCAAAGCAGCAATTCCTCCCCAATCTCCAATAGGTCGAGCTATTACGAAACAAAGATACTGGTTTTCATGTATTTTTTCTTGTAATAATCGACGTGTTTTTGCATATACCTTTGTAAAGTCTCGCAATTTATATGCGTAGGGCAGTGGTACAAATTCCAGTTGATCCGCGCATGGCAAATCTGTGAGTGGTTGCCATACTGTTCCAGCAGTGGAAGACTCTTTTGTTACAGCTATGTGTTCTGGTAAGGAAGGACCAGCGATCACAACTCGCTCAAAATTTTCTGCCCAGCGAACCAAACCTGCGCAGGTTTGGTCATCCAACCCCAATTGACCATCTATTTCCCGAAGCGGAACTGAGTTTACTAGCAAAAGACTATTTTGTTGAATTTTATTCATAACGTTCATAGCCTCAACGTTTTGTATAATAACCCAAGTTGCTAGCTATCAAAAAGCATTTTTATTTAAGTACAAATTTTGATGTTTGAGTATTTAGGAGTACTTAAAAATAGCTTTTTTGTAAATTCAGATGCCGTTTCTGGACACTAATTAGCAACTTAACGTTAATATCTCAACTAAGAATAACTTGCATTAACTTAGTCCCTTTCCGTACGAACCCACACGCTTTGAGGCTTGACTAAAAACTTGAAATAAACTGGAATTTTCCAGAGAATATAAAAAGGAACAGTTAAAAGTTCGCGCAGAGGAAGGTCTTGTCGAGCGAACTTAGTCCAAGCTGTCAAGATTGCAACTAGGAAACAAAGTCCAGCTGTGGCAACAATAACTGCTGGCATGAATGATGTTCCTAAAACCCCAAAAACCAAAGAAAGTGCCATGAGCACTAACCAAATAACAACAAGCAGGGATAAAGGCGGTACACATAAATCCAAAATACTCACCAACAAGTCGAACCTTTTTTGAAACACTGCTTGTTTAAGCAAGATGGGGACATAGGTTTGTATGATTTGTAAATGACCATGATCCCAACGAGTTCTCTGACTTTTAGCAGCCTGCGACTGCTGTGGTAAATATCCAGTGACTTTTGCTTCTGGGCAAAACACTGGTCTGTGTCCAGCTAAAGTCAAGTCCAAGCCTAGTTTTAAATCTTCAAGAAGGTGAGAGTTGGCTAAATTAACTGAACGAATCACTGTCCAAGGGAAAGCCATACCTGTGCCAAGCAACGGGCAGGACTGTCCCAAGCGTGCTAATCCACGGGGACGAACTAAATTCCTGACGATGTTAGAAAATTGTGAAACAAAGTCTTTTGATGACTGTGAGTTTTTCGGTCTACTCATCAAGTAGGTGGCTTGGACAGGTGCCCTCAAGGCGATCGCACGCTGACTCAACAGTGAAATTGCATCTGGTTCGACTGTACAGTCAGCATCAACAATCACAACCACATCAGGAGGAGCCGACTCCATAAACTGTAAGCCGTAATCTAAGGCGTATCCCTTGCCTTTTCGCTCAAGATCGTAACGCTCAATAACTGTAGCACCTTTGGCACGAGCAATCTCTGCTGTGGTGTCACTACAATTGTCAGCAACAACAACCAAACTATCTTGTCTGTTTAACGCTGGGAGCAGTTTTTCGATTGTTGAGCCGATAACAATTTCTTCATTGTGGGCAGGAACCAAGACAGTAACTTTCAGATCTTGGTCATTGTCTTTATTAATATAAAAAGTGATTGGCAATAGAGCCGCAGTACATTCAATCAGAAAAAATAGGCAGACAATAAACAGACCACTAGCGCTTACTAACAGAACAACATCAGTAAACGAAGCCATGAATTGGCTCATTGACATGGCATTGTTACCTCAAAGATGTGAATTGCCAACTTTTGAAGAATGGATGATTCTTGCAGGTATCCCAACTGCTGTTGCTCCTGCTGGAACATCGCTCAGAACCACAGCGTTAGCACCGATACTTGCGTTATCTCCAATACTGACGTTACCAAAGATTTTCGCACCAGCACCGACATTGACACGTTTACCCAATTTCGGTGCATCAAGCGGGCGATCTAGGTAACGATTGCCTAAAGTAACCCCTTGGCGAATAATAGACTCATCGCCAATCGAGCAGTCTCCGTGAATGACTATTGCTCCTTGATGTTCAACAATCACGCGACGACCAAGTTCCACAGAGTAGGGTAGTTCTATTCCGTAATGATTCCGAACCTTGCGAAATAGCATTCGATAGAGAATGCTCAAAGGCGCTCGCAAAAGTAGTGGTTTAATCTTCATCCGCCAAACTCCAAAACGGTGAACAGCCACTGCTCGAAATCCGGGCTTAGTCCAATCACGTCCGTGGGCAATCCAGTCTTCCTTAATCAGTTCCCAAAGACCTAAAGTAGATTCTGCTTGGTCTGTATTGACCATGAAGTTTATTTGTACACCCATTGTTCATTCCCCGTTCCAGTTTCTACAACATCCTTCCCTCCTCGAACGTTAGAATAGTAGTAGTTGCCAGGTTCGTGCTTCACGTTTACAGCATTGGCAATCATTCCCAAAATTCTGGCTTCAGAACGTCCCAGCAAAGATTTTGCTGCTGTGGCGCTTGCTGAATCCACAACACCTGGTCGAGCAACCAGCAAAACTCCATCGGCCATTTTTCCTAAAACTGCTGCATCAGCAGTGCCAACCAAAGGAGGAGTATCAAATACGATGACATCGTAGCGATCGCAGAACGTTTCAATCAAAGTTGCCATACGCTCAGAGTCAATCAACCCAAGGGGATTAGGAGGTTGCACTCCAGCTGTAAGGATTGATAACTCTTTTGTGACTGTTTGCACAGTTTGCGGAAGTTGATCTTGACCAACAATAACGTTGCTTAAACCAACTGAGTTTATGATCCCCCAGAGGTGATGTTGCGATGGCTTACGCATGTCTGCATCCACTAGGAGAACTCGCCGTCCCGCCTGAGCCAGTACTGCAGCTAAATTGGCAGAAACTTCTGATTTTCCTTCCCCAGGTACAGAACTTGTTACTACAATTGTGCGAACTTTTCTATGGCTAATGAACTTGAGATTTGCCTGTAGCATTTGATAAGCTTCATGAACCACTGAGCGAGGAGAGGTTGCCACAATAATTCGAGCAGAAGCTTTTTCTGACATCAAGTTAACAGGAGCGGATGTCTTATTCGATTCAAACTTAGGAATTAATCCCAGCAAAGTATAACCAAAAAATGTCTCTGCCTCCTTAACCGTTTTCAAGGTTCTATCTATCAAGTCTACAAAGAATGCAACTGCTACACCCAGTAATAACCCGACAAATACACTGCCTCCTGCTAAAAGGAATGTTATTTTAGAGACAGATGGTTTTTTGGGAACCTGAGCCGGTTGAATTTCTTTAGCATTGCCAACAGTTTGCTTTTCTGCTACTTCGATTTCCTGTAGTCTGCTGACAAGATTTTCGTAGTTCTTTTGGGCGATAGACAACCTTCGCTCTAAATCTCCTTGCTTTTTCTCTAAATTTGGTAGGGCAGAAAGTCTCTGCTTATAAGTTCCTCGAATATTAGACAATGCTTTTATTTTGCTTTCCAGACCCTGGCGTTGCGCTTGTATGAGTGCATATTGACTCGTCAGATTTTCCTTTATTTGCCCTATCTGCAACTTACCAGGAACAACTTTTTGTTGATTTCCTAAAACTTGCTTAACTCCAGATGGTCCTAAAACCTGTTCAACTCGCTGTTGTAATAAAGCATTTAAAGTTATTTCTTTATTTTTTAGCTCAGTGATCGCTGGATGATCACTGGTGTAGCGTGCTTCGTCATTTGCTAGCTTAGTTTGTACCTTTTGTAACTCACTTAAAACTTCTTGTACACCAGGTATCTGACTTATCGAAGTAATTTCTACAGCCTGAGAGCCTGCCAAATTCAGCTGAGTGCGGATTTTCTGTTCCTGAGCACTCGTATCTGCAAGCGCCGCTCGAGATTGGTTGATTTGCTCATCTATACTAGCCTCATTCTGAACAGCGGCGCTTGCCTCTTCTGAAAGCTCGATAATCTTATACCGAGTTTTAAACTCACGTAATGCCTCTGCTGCCTGGTTTAATTCTACTCGAGTCTGTGGCAGTTGCTTTTTGATAAATTCACCTGCAGCAACGACTTGAGTTCGATTAAACTGAATGTTCTTTGCTACGTATGATTTCATCACCTGATTGACCACTGATGCTGTCAATTCAGGATTTCCTGAGGTGTAGGAAACCTTCAGTATATCTGTACCTACAATTGGTTCAACCTTGACTTGAAGCGACTCCGGACCCAGGGCGTTTCCTTTTTTATCTTTTAAACCTAAAGTATCAATAACCTCTTTTAAAATTGGCTCTGATTTCAAAATTACAGCTTGTGTTTCTAGAGGATTACCCTCCCGCATTAGGGATTCAAGATCTCCTATCTTTTCTCCCACCTTTGTCAGCGACGAGGTTCGGTCTGATTTAAAAAGAAGCATCCCACTAGCCTGATATTCAGGTTTTTGTAGGAATATAAGAAATGATGAGAATCCTATCGAAGCTAAAAGGACTCCTACCACAATTGGCCAACGGCGTTTCAGAACCAGCCAGTATTTTTGAATCTCTACTTCTTCTTGATAGCCTCTAGTCTCCATAGAAGTTCCCTAATCACAGTTCAGTACGAAGTTGGAGCTAATAATGAAATTTGATTATATAAACACATTAGCTTCATAGTATAGGCTATCTTTGCAGCTGATCAAATATTATTTTTATGGCTTTCTCATACAAACACAAAATTTATCGTTTGTGTACTTCAATATTAGCCATCGTTCCATAAATTATTTGATGATTGCTATCTATTTTGACATGCTATTGTTAAGCTGGCATTATAATCACCCAAACTATAACTTTATTTTTCAGTGTTTTCAAGCATTTTTAGAGTTCTTTTTTTAAAGATACTGTAAAGTTTGCTGTTTAACTCATCAAGTGGGAAAAGTCAGAAAGGTATGTTTTGTGAGGCAATACTTTCACAAGCAACATTCAAATTAATTACTATAAATCTTTAAGTATTAACCACGATTGCGAATAGTATATTCTAGACAATTACTCAAACATTCAAATTTTGCGTAGAACCCTGATATCTATAGGTGTCAACACTCTTTAGGCATATCCTGCTAAATGTACCAACATTCCATGAGATTTGATCAGACTAAAAACCGCCACCAAGCTGATACTTTGGTGGCGGTAGTTTCAGAATATACTTAGTAAGCACCTGCCTTACTAAAAACAACCTTGACAGTTTTCAGCAAAATTTGCAAATCCAACAATACAGACCAATTCTCTATGTAAGAGAGATCTAATTTTACCCCATCTTCAAAATTATCGATATCGGAGCGACCAGATACCTGCCATAATCCTGTAATACCAGGTAAAACTTCTTGTCGGATAAAATGCTTTGTTTTGAATTTTTCTACATCTCTCATAGGCAGAGGACGCGGACCAACTAGACTCATCTCTCCAAGGAAAACATTAAACAGCTGGGGCAGTTCGTCTAAACTGTAACGGCGTAGAAATTTGCCTATCCGTGTGATCCGAGGATCGTCTTTCATTTTAAAAAGAACCCCATCCTTGATTTCATTCTTTGCTTCTAGCTTTGCTTGCAACTTTTCTGCATTGGCAACCATTGTGCGGAATTTCCAAATCTTGAAACTCTTACTATGCAAACCAACTCGATTTTGCTGAAAGAACACCGGTCCTGAAGAATCTAACTTAATCAGTGTAGCTATCACCACATAGACAGGAGATAGCAAAAGTAAAAGTATCGTTGAACAACAAAGATCAAAACTCCGCTTTACCCAAAAATCACTACCTGCAATGATAGGTGCAGGAATCGTCATGCAAGGAACTTCACCAATCATCCAAAATATGGATTTGGGGTGACGAACTTGACCCTCTGTTGGCAGTATTCGTAGGGTAATGCCGGCTGTTTGGAAACGCCAGCAAACATAGAGACGATTTTTAATGGCGTTCCAAGAAACAAAAGCCTCTTCTATGCCTTGTGTGCGTAGATATTCAAAGGTTGTTTCTCGGTTCATCAGATGCAAACAGCTCGAATCAGCAATTCTGTGTATGGTGTAGCAATTCTCTTTCTCTATTAGCCGAATATGGCTGTCTTTGTCTTCCGGGTCTGTAATCAGAAAAACGGTATGGCGAATTGCTCCTCTACTACGAAGTAATTTAGTAGCTACATCACAGATAAAGCGACCAGTACAGACGAAAACAACTGACAACAACCAAAAAAGTAGAAAAGTTGAGCGCGAGATGTAACTCTCTGGTTCGTAGAGAAAGGCAATCATCAACAGTAAAAGATCTGACAGTGTGACTGCTTTGATCAAACCAAGATAGTTACGACGATTCATACCTGATTTGTATAGTCCTCTAGTGGCAATCACCCCTATTTCAACTGCCAAAATCAGTAGTAGAAAAGAGACTTTTTGTGTCCAAGGCGAATCTAATGGAGTGCCATAAATGACTGCTAACTTCCATGCTAAAGTCAAAGAAATGACATCTAGAATACTAAGTGTTCCAACACGTAGAAACTTACTGGTTAATCCTTTCTGTATCCTGGTGCCATTTGCCGACCTTAAATCTGGCTTTAACTCTGTAACTGATAAAGATTTATATGCTGCCACGATAGTTACGACCCCTGTAGTTGCACTTTACAAAATAGATTTCCTGGCTAGGTGGAACCTTTTCAACTGTTAGATTGAGCACAGTAATTTTTGAGCTTATCAAGTAACCAGAATTCGGAGTACTATCAATTCTTGATACTTGAGAATCTTAAAAAAGTGTTATATGTACAAAGCATCAGTTTAATACTGCGATGAGGTTCGAGAGCGCTTTCTGAAGATTTTCATCAACTGTTGCTGTAGGACTCGATAAAAA
Source organism: Brasilonema angustatum (assembly GCF_059505445.1). Lineage (NCBI taxonomy): Bacteria > Bacillati > Cyanobacteriota > Cyanophyceae > Nostocales > Scytonemataceae > Brasilonema > Brasilonema angustatum. Next base: position 17,074 of record NZ_JCACKO010000137.1, read on the forward strand.
AACAACGGATTGCCAAGTACATAACGTTTCCACAAACGTTTTGGTTGTGTAACTAATCTTGTTAACCACTCTAGACCACTACTAGTCATCCAAAGCGGACCTCTGGAGACAGTACCAGTATAAAAATCAAGACATGCCCCAAGAGGTAGAAAAACTTTTGTCTCTATTTTCTCTGAATTACTCAAAATCCAACGCTCTTGTAACGGCATTCCAAAGCCAATATACAAGATATCTGGCTTGAATTGATTGATTTGTTGGATAACAAATTCATTTTCCTCACCAGACTTGTCAAAATAACCGTGATGTCCGTTCACTCTTAAATTCGGTGCAATCACTTTAAGCTTAGCGATCGCTTGATCTACGGTTCCTGGCTCACCAGCAAGTAGGAACAAGGAAACATTTTCGCGCTCGCAAGCTCTGGCAAAATCTTCTATATAATCTGGACAGGTCATGCGATGAGATGAATCAACACAGCCACCACAGAGTTTTGCTCCTAAGAGAACACCAAATCCATCGCAGAAAACTAAATCGGATCTGTTGAGAAACTCTTTATACCAGGGCAATTCATAGGCAAAATTCATTGCCCTGGTATTAACATGACCTATGATTGTTTTCTTTTTAAGTTTTGCTGCTTGGACAGCATACTCGATGAGTTCATTAACTTTAATTTTATGAAACCTAGTTCCGAGTACGGAAATCTCATCAAATTTTTGCATTTTAGATAGTTCCTTTTATATTGTTAAAGTAATGTTCACCCACACTTATAGCTCGAATCCGTAAGTGCGCGTAAATTCAGATTGACATTCAAAGATCTCAAATGCCTGATCAAGTTGGGTCAGTTCAAAAATGAGTTTGATTGTGGGCGAAACACAGCAAAGACTCAAGCGCCGACCTAAGCTTTGAGCCTTCTTCAGAGCAGCCATCAAAGCCATCAATCCAGCACTGTCTAAAGATTTTACTTGCCCTAAATCTACTAACAAGGCGGAACAATGACCTTGTTCGATTACTGTTGTTAGCAGCTGCTCAAAATCCAATGCTTTTGTGGCATTTAGACAACCTAGAGGTCGAATCACTACAACTTGTGGATTAGCAAGCATCTGTTCCATAATTTGAGTTGAATAGGCAATAGGTTTGCAACACTTCAGCCTTACTCGGAAGACCTCCGCAGATCGCTGGGATACCTGAATGGGGTGGCGCAGGCATAGATCGGCAGTCGCCGTGAGAGCGGGAGATCCTGCTGCATAGCGCTGGTCTCACCATGCAACGCTTTCAGAAAAATTCCACAAGTCATCTTCAACCACATTTTTCCATCCACCATAAAAGTTGTTGGTCAACGTTTCGGGGCTTTATCAAACGCTCTTGCGATCGCATTCAATGCCAATTTGGATTTGAAGTTTAAGTCGAGTGGCAAAGGACGTACTGGTGCACGATCTGAACGGGAACCAAACATTGAAAGCCAAGAGTATCTATCGCTCAATCCCCAAGTTAAGACGGCAATCACTGCTCGCTCATCTAGCACTACCGAAAGATAGTCTTCGTATTTAGCAGCGACAATGCGATCGCGCACAACGGTATCCGAAGGTAATTTCTGGTCTGTTACGTCTAGTTCGCTAATGATAATCTTCAGACCAAGACTCGCCACGTTAGACAGAAAATGTCGTAGTTCTTTGGGATTCAAGGAAGCCTGACCTAACAAGTGAGATTGAATACCCAGAGCATGAATCGGTGTTCCTCTAGATTTCAGACGTTCTAGAAGTTTCAGAACAGCAGTTCTTTTGGCTTCATATTCAGAACCATTATGCTCCAGTCCATTCTCGTTGTAGACCAACATGGCTTTGGGATCAGCTCGCGCCGCAACTCGATAGGCAAGCTCTATGTAATCTGGACCTAGAAACTTGAGCCACGGAGTTTGTCGTAAGCCTGATTTTAGTCCATCATCTGGTTTAATAGCCTCATTCACCACATCCCAAGAGTGTATTTTACCAGCGTAGTGTTTTGTTACAGTTGTAATATGTTCCACCAAAAATTTTTCTGCATTTTGGCGGTTAACGACTTCTTTGAACCAGTCAGGTAGTTGCTCATGCCAGACTAAAGCATGTCCTCGAAAAAGCATATTATGAGCGCGGGCAAATCCAGCTATCCAATCTGCTTTACTAAAGTCAAACACGTCTGGACGAGGTCGCACAAATTGCCACTTGAGCTCGTTCTCTGGTGTCAGGACGCCACACTCCCGAACAATGCTAGCCTGTAAATTTTTGTCTGAGGCAAGAACATCTCGCCCACAGGCTACCCCATAAATTAATCCTTTGGCTACAGCACGCTTGTTTAAGGAAGCAAGTCCCGCTACTTTAAAATTTCTTTTTGGGTTGTCTAATGCATCACTCAAGTACATTGGATTACTATTTTTTACCGCAGCCAGACCAGTAGCCCCTGCTAAACTTGATAAACCAATGTACAAAAAACGACGCCTACTTTGTGACGAGTTTTTGAACATATAGATAAATGCAACCAAAACCAGAAATATCTCAATGTTGAACTCAAATTGCTAGTTAGTAACTAACAGACAACTATGTCCTATGTCACCATAACCTCTTCCAAAATCCGTTTCAAGGAGGATATGGTTAATAGGATATATCAGTCTTAGTAGACAATAACCTAGCAGATCTTGCGCTCTGAATGTCTGAATATTTTGCAATTTAATTCGCAATTTATTTTTTTAACTTTTCAGATGGCTTAACTGTCACTTTCAAAGTTGTTGTTCTACAAGAGCTAAAACTTATTTTTTGGACTATCTTCTTAGGAGATAATCATATCACTGGATAATGGTTTTGACGATATACTCCTAAAAAAAAATATAAAATTTTGTTGTGTTTATGCTTATCCTACAACATCTATCAGCATCTGTCCCTTTTTTGCAAAGTACTAATCTTAGTTATTCATCATACAGTACTGTATATTTATTACGCAATCAACTGGCTTGATTTTGAAGTTGAATAATATGATTTTTTTTTAGATTATTGCTATTTTACAGTACTGCTTTCAAAATCAAGATAGTGGGAAAAGTAAGATAAGTAGGTAACGTTTTGACTCAATCAAACTGTAAATTATTTTTTGACAAAAATAATCTTCTCTGATTTTTCGCTAAAGAATTTCGAGTCAGCAGTCATTAATACCAATAACCATCAAGGTACAAATGTTTTATATTATACTCATTTGTATTTTAGATAAGTAAAGATTCAGACCTAAGCACATGCGTAACTTTGTAGCAATGCACGATGAGTTGAAGCACAAGTCATACAAAGTTCCTAGTTTGATCTGATCGGCCTCCCTTTTATTTGTGAATGGGATTATATGATCTCTACTTTTTTAAGTTCAACGTCATTGAAACTTAGTATTATCGGCATGAAGAAGGGGTTTTTCCATCGTCGTTGATAAATAGTCCCAAGGGGTTTGAAAAGTATGTATAACTTTAACTAACAAGCTGACAAAAGTGCATATAAGCCAATAACAGCGTGGAGTATGGCTTTTTACTGATATTCATCTGTCAACTATATATACATCTTTTAGTCAGTTGATTCGCTAGTCTCTATTTATAGTTATAATACTGTTATCATACTTAAAATACTTCTAATTGTATTTCTCCTCATATTTATCTGCTAAATTTCCTGGTGTCAATTGTTTGGAGAATCGAAAAGATTCTATGGGCAAGTAATAATTAACTTGTAGAGAGTATCTGTAAGCACATATTTCCAGGAACAGAAATACAGCTGTAGCTTTTTGGGGTTACCTATTTTTACAACAATACTTGAGAAACTTATCAACGCCAATAAACAGATACGCTTCAATAAGTATAAACTTGACAAACAGAATACACAGAAGATACAACAGAAAATGTGAACTAAAATTTGATTCAAGTTTGACACCAATAATAATTTATTTTTCTTTGTTTATTATAATAATTGAATTAAGTCAAGCGTGCGCTTTAGTATAAATGACTGCTGAGATGTTCAGTCTACTACACCTTCATATTCTCAAATGAACCGTTACACATATCAAGTCGGTGGTAGTCTAACCATTAATGCTCCTAGCTATGTAGAACGACAGGCTGATAAGCAACTATATGAAGCCCTCAAAGAAGGTGAATTTTGCTATGTTCTCAACTCTCGGCAAATGGGCAAGTCCTCGCTTCTAGTCAGAACTCGGCATCGCCTACAACAAGATGGGTTTAGATGCACGACTGTGGATATGACCAACATTGGTTGTGAAAATATTACCCCAGAGCAGTGGTATAAGGGAGTCGTTGCTGAGTTATGGTTAGGTTTCAAGCTGTTAGGGAAATTTAACTTAAAAGCTTGGTGGCGAGAGCAAGAAGATCTCTCTGTACTCCAAAGACTTAGCTGGTTTATTTCTGAAGTCTTACTAGTTCAATTTCCGAAAGAAAAACTGTTTATCTTTATTGATGAAGTTGATAGTATCAAGAGCCTTGATTTTTCTGTTGATGACTTTTTTGCCTTTATTCGGTTTTGCTATAATCGCAGAGCAATCGACCCAGAATACAATCGCATCACATTTGTCATTTTTGGGGTTACAACACCATCAGATTTAATTCAAGATCCAAAGCGGACTCCGTTTAATATTGGTAGAGCCATAGAACTGAATGGCTTTACGATCGGTGAAGTGGAGCCACTGGTAAAAGGGTTAGCAGTTGAACAAGGTAATGCTCAGGCAATTCTCAGAGAAATCTTATCTTGGACAGGAGGGCAACCCTTTGTTACGCAAAAAATGTGTCAGATGCTACAAAGTTCGAGTCAAGATTCAGTGAGTGAGAAACTGATCATCCCCCCTGGGACAGAGGCATTTTGGGTAGAAAGTATTGTGAAATCACATGTCATCCACAAGTGGGAATCCCAGGATGAGCCAGAACATTTGCGGACAATAAGCAATCGCCTGCTTGCTAATGAGCAAATTGCAGGGCGTAACTTGGGAATATATCAACAAATTCTGGCTGGGGAAGACATACCAACCAATGATAGTCGAGAACAGATTGAACTTCTTTTGTCAGGTTTAGTGATCAATGATCAGGGATATCTGAGGGTGAAAAACCCAATCTATAAAATAGTCTTTAATTCAGAATGGGTTGCTCTACAAATGGAAAATTTGCGCCCTTACGCGCAACGCTTTAAAGCTTGGATGACTTCAAATCAAAAAGATGAGTCCCAGCTTCTGGTGGGGATAGAATTGCAACAAGCATTAGCTTGGTCAAAAAATAAAAGGCTCAGTGACTTAGATTATCGCTTTCTGGGTGCTAGTCAGGAACTGGCAAAGCGACAAGTTGAAACCGATTTAGCTGTAGAAAAACAGGCACGACAAATTGAACGAGAAAAAGCTCAATTTGCCGTACTTGCTGCCCAACAAGCGAATCGAATATTGGCAAACGCACGTAAAGCCGCAAAACAAAAAGCCCAAAAGCTACGTCTGAGTAGATACTGGCTCGGATGCATCGCTGGGGGAGTCGCCAGTTTTGTTATTCTTGTACGTTTTACTGGGCTACTACAGGGTATGGAGTGGTCAATGCTAGATTGGTTTTTTCAGGCGCGTCCTCCAGCAGCAGTTGACCCCCGTATTACTATAATTACAATTGATGAGCCAGATATTAAGCAAATAGGTCAATTTCCTGTGTCGGATCAGGTGATAGCTCAAGCAATCCGGACAATAAGAAGCTATAAACCTAGAGCGATCGGGCTGGATTTGTATCGAGATTTGCCGATAGAACCTGGTCATCAGGAATTAGTAGAAGTTTATAAAACAACTGAGAATCTCATTGGTATTGAAAAGGCAGTGGGTAGTCAGGTGGCTCCACCACCAACTTTAGCTCAATTAGGTCAGGTTGGTCTTGCTGATCAGGTTCTAGATGCAGATGGCAAGTTGCGTCGAGCCTTGCTTTCAGTTCAACTGGAAAACTCTTCATTACACCTTAATCTTGGTTTGCAGCTAGCACTTCGCTATCTAGAAGCTGAAGGTATCACCCCTCAACCTCAAACCAACCATCGCGATCAAATTCGGCTTGGCAAAACAGTGCTTGTTCCCTTTCAACCCAATGACGGTGGCTATGTCCAGGCTGATGCTGGAGGCTATCAAGTTTTGCTCAACTTTCATGGTACTGAGCAACAGTTTCAGACCTTCTCGCTCATAGATTTATTAGCAAATAAGATACCACAACACAAGATACGCGATCGCGTTATTCTCATTGGCTCCACTGCCCAGAGCGTCAAAGACATGTTTCAAACACCCTATAGCAGTCATAACTTTGGCTCTCCAAAACAAATGGCAGGAGTAACGATTCATGCCAATATTACTAGCATGATTTTAAGTGCTGCGCTCTCAGGGCGACCCCTGCTAAAAGTTAGGTCTAAACCAGTGGAGTGGCTTTGGATTTTGCTTTGGTGTGAGGTGGGAACTGTGTTAGCTTGGCAAATAAAGTCACCGAAATCTATAGTTACTGCCGTTGCTATTGCGGAGGGAGGACTCATAGGAATTGCCTACGTTGCCTTTTTACAAGGTTGCTGGATTCCTGTTGTTCCCCCGATGATTGGACTTGCCCTTGCTGCTGTGACTCTGCCGATTGTCACTCATAGACAATCAGAAAAAGCTCAACTTTATCAAACTGTAGAGTTGTTAGTTGCTATTTCGCGGGAGGAACCTGCGGTTGGGCAGATTGCCCTTGAATATCTTAAGCAAGCAGAAAGTTCCGATAATCAGGCGTTAATTGAGCAAATACTTCGCCAAGAGTTTTAGTAAAGTGTACCACTTTAACTATTTAAACGCAAGTCTAGTTGTACAATTTCTCCACAGATAACCATAGAAAAACACTGGTGATTTTTACCGACTGCTAGAGGTTGTTTTTGCTTTGACTGTGTAAATGTAACAAATATACTATCAGTGTTTCTGGGTATAAATTCTCTGCCAGAAAATTTACCTGTTCGATCTTGAAACATCAACACAAATTGATGTGCTGGTGTTTTAGCTATACTGACAAATCCCGTTGGATGCTCCTGGAATGTTGACCCATGATTTTGATTTAAGATTAAAGGTTGAATTGGATCGTTTTGTTTAGAACATATAAGTGTACTGCGGGAACCTGCACCAGAGGTATCTTTTGGCTTACCTTGTCTTGGTGGTATAAAATTCTGCTGGGATATCAGCCGTTTTGGTAAAGTGGGGCTTCTCGCTTCTAATTTTTGCTGAGCGTGAGCAGATAAGCTTAGGGTTAGCAAGAATTCTACAAATAACCAGATTGTTAATATTTGACCAAAATAAATGAGTTTCATTAAGTAAATACCGTTTGAGGGATATTTCGTAAGTAAATACACCAAATCGTATAGAATATTGCATTTTAAATCAATAATAACCACAGCCTGAGAGTTTGATCTAGCTGCGGATACATACCTAATGATGACTTTAACAAAAATAACTTTTTTAAAAAAAACCTTAACAGAAATTTTATTTAATTTATATATATATAATATTTGAATAAAGTATAAGAGATAAGTATTTTTAATTAGCTTCGATAATGGGACTTTGTAAAAACTAGGCTCAAAATAGCCTCAAACATAGATTGGGTAGGGGTTTTACATCGATTAGTCACTGTTTGTTGATTTAACTGAAGTTGAGACGTTTTTACCTGCTCGACATATTCTCCTTGCCCAGCAAGGGTTTCAAATACTTTTTCTGCCCAAAATTTCTAAAGTCCCAATAAGACATAGTTTTTGAGCATACAAACAAAGCCTGCCAAAGCAGGCAGGCTTTGTTTGTTGAATTGAGGGTAATATACTTAAACAGCGCTATGCACCGACGTTTACCGCAATGAATGCGATTGCGTATCTTTTTGGTGAGACACTACCCTATCGCCTAGCGTGTGCATAAGTACATAGCCCACACTTAGTGTTAGCGCAGCGTGTTCGCAGAGTTATTTAGCTGCTTTCCTGCTGCACCATTTCTGTTGTCAGCTTTTCCTTATCTTTACGGCGTTTTCTCGCGTAAAGCTGAATCGTCGCCGCCATCACAATAATCATGGCGACAATACCCCAAGCTGTGATATCTGTAGGTAGATTGTTTTTGAACACAGCTAGCAATACAATCACCACTAGCATAACTGTAGGTGCTTCATTTAACGCCCTCAACTGCTGACTATTCCATTTGCACGTGTCTTGGGCTAACTGCTTCATCAAACGCTTGCAGTAATGATGATAGCCAAGTAAAAGGACAACAAATCCCAGTTTTACGTGTAACCATCCTTCTTTGAGAACATCTGGTTCCGTAGTTAATAAACCAATCGCCATTGCGACTGTAACCAGCATCCCTGGAGTTGTGATGATATTGTACAGACGCTTTTCCATTATCTGATACTGATTTTTCAGTATTGTGCGCGCTGGTTCCGGTTCTTGGTTGGCTTCAACATGGTAGATGAAAAGACGCACGAGGTAGAACAAACCAGCAAACCAAACAACTATACCCACAATGTGAAAAGCCTTAAACCAGGAATAAGCCATAAATTTTTTTCTCCATCAATGGATTTTAGGCACACGTAAATAATGTAAAGGTGCTATAGAAATCCTATCTAATTTATGAAACGGAACTCTGGTTATTTAACGAATTGCAAAACAGATGAGTACAAAATACTTACTCTAAAATTTTTGAAATCTTAAGAAGAGATAAAAGTGATGTCACTTTTGAATTCTAATTGCTATCATTATTGATCCTTTACACGAACAAAAGGCAAAAGGTCTTCAAGAATTGTTTCGTGATAATGTTCTTGAGGATAATGACCAACATTATTAAGTTTAATCAAACTCCCTTTTTCCAGGGAATCCACAAAATCTTGAGCTATATTTATAGGTAGCCAAGGATCTATCATTCCCCAGAGGATTAAAATTTCTTGGTGCAATTCTTTAAAGCCCAATTCTATTTCTGTCATTGCTGAGCGTAACTCCAAATTACGGATAGTTGCTAAGAGACTTCTTCCAGGAGCAGAACTTTTCAAAAAGGGTTTACGATAAACATTTAAATGTTCTTCTGTAATGACGTAACGACAGCCACCTTCCAGAGTCCGGTCAACTAGCAGCGGATCTTGAGTAATCATGTCACCTACAAAAGGTAATCCCATTTGTTGAATTTTCCAGGGTAACTTCGCCTGACTGGAAATTGGTGTATTAAGTATGGTTATATTGGCAATTTGTTCTGGATGACGTAAGGCATATTGTAAACCAACAGAACCTAAAAAGCCTTGCACAACTAAAGAAAAACGTTCAAGTTCTATGGATTTTATGAATCCTTCTAAAGCTGTCACAAAAGCATCCGGTGTGTAAGCAAAATCTCTTTTGTCTGGTTTGGAAGAAAAACCAAAGCCAATCCAATCAGGCGCTATTGCTCTTGTTCCTTGCTTTGCCAAAGCTGGCATAATATTGCGCCAACTGTAACTTTGTGATGGTAAACCATGTAGCAGTAAGACAGGAAGTAACTCAGTTCTACCAGTAGATTCTGCTTCCCGATAAAACCATTCTAAGGAGCCGACTTGAATTTTTTTTTCTGTTATTGGCATTTTAATTCATGAATGAAAAGTTTAAAACAAAGGTGTTAAGAAGAAAAAGAAGTTTGTTATTGGTATTGAGAATTATTATGTAATAAGCTGTGATGCAAATCAACTGGCACTTTCGGAGCTTGAGGATTGTCCTTTATGATTACAAACGACTCATGACTGTCTTAACGAAAAGAAGTGTAATTATGATTAGTTAGGAATAATCATCTCACGAATTGCGTAAGCTGTCGCTGGTGCAAGTAAAACCCCATTGCGATAATGCCCAGTAGCAAGCAAGATGTTACTATATCCAGGCAATTTACCAATCACAGGTGCTGGACGTCCTTCAGGACGGGGACGTAACCCTGACCAAGTACGGATAGTTGTCGCGGTTGCTAAGTCTGGGCAAAAGGCGATCGCCTGTTGTCTAACCAACTCCAACAGTTCTTTATCAGCTATCATTTCATCTTTGTTGCTCGCAAATTCAACCGTTGCACCTATCCAGTAATCCCCACCACCTATGGGGACAATATGGACATCATGACCTGTAATCACCGGTTGAAACTCAGGGTTTCCAAGAGAACGTCCTAAGCGAAGACACAAAGCTTGCCCTAGCACAGGGCGAATATCAACCATTTGCTCTAATTGCGCACTCAACAAAGAAGAACCCAACCCAGCTGCCACAACAAACCAATCAGCAGTCATTTTTCCTTGTGTCGTCTGAAGTTGGTTGCAATATTTTTCGGAACCTGTTTCTTGAGAAGGAGACAACGGCTGCGGTTCGATAGCCAAAACCTGAACACCAAATTTGAAATCAACACCGTTATGCTTTGCAGCATCAACCAAAGCTAAGGTGAGGGAAGTGGGATCAACTTGGCGATCGCACCCAGAGTAAACAGCGCCCACCATTCCTTCGTGATTAACCTGAGGACAAACTTGCTTGAGTTTCTCAGTCTCCCAAATTTCTAGGGGAAAACCTTGAGATTGGCGAATTTCTTGCAACTTTTCCCATCGTGAGATCTCCGCATCTTCTTTTTCTAAAGAAGACATAGAAGGTTCAGGTAGCAGCATGAGGATTCCCTGACGGTTGAAGTGAATTTTACGATTTGTAAGCGCTTCTAGTTCAGGAATCAGAGTTTCATAACCCAGGATACTTGTTCGTCGCATCTGCCAAGCCTTCCCCTTGGTTTTTTGGCTGATGATACCCATCAAAACACCCAATGCTGCTCCTGTAGAAGCAAGTGCGGGTGGTTGTTGGTCAACAACTGTGATTTTTAGCCCGTTGACTTTACTCAGTTCGTAGGCAATTGCTGCCCCAACCACGCCGCAACCGATGATAACAACATGATTCATTGTTAATGCAACTGAACAGACAGAAGATGGGGGAGTGTGGGGGTACAACAGCAGCGAGGAAGGGAAGGAGGAAAAGAAGTAAGGAAGGCAAAAGTTAATGCTCAAGAACTATTTTCCCTCACTCCCACACTCCCAAATTCCTTTTTTCCTCACTCTGTAACTCCCTCACTCCCCATCTTCCTCTTCACCCTATCACGCTTAGCTTTCTTCTGACGGGCTGCTGTTTGTTGGAACCAGCTGCAGGAATTTGTCAATGTCTGCAAAAGCAGCGAAAGAGCTATTCAAGGCACCATTGATGTTACCAACTTCAGCGGCTTGGTCGATTTTTATCAGCTTATCTAATAAATCACGCACTAACTCGCGGCCTGCTGGTTGGTCTTTGGATAGCAGATTGGATGTGACGTAGTTCATCGACAGCCTTGCTTCTGCCATAGGACCGTGTGTGAAGTTTCCAACATTCACCCACTGTTTTGTTTGGATGAGCCTTTGCAGTTCTTCTGAGCGTTTTTGTACAGCCTGAATCTCAGGAACGTATTCCTGAATTTTCGCCAGTTTTTCTGGTGTGTATGTCGGAGGTGGTGTTGCGACACCAGGACCACCACAACTAATGAGAAAGGTTGCCACCAATACCAGAAATAATGACAAAATTGAGCGTTGACGCGCCATAAGCTAAACTTATTTTATTTATCAATGATCAGTGTCATTTTAGATCGCTGGCGTATCACATCGTCCTTGTTTACGAGGGATTTTGCTGAAAATCTTCTATCTTCATAGAATTTTTTCTGTCAAAGGTACATTTTGATGTTTTTTTTTTGGAAAATTTGAGTACAATTGCTTAACATAGCCATACTATGACAAAAACCGTCTCTCCCTGACACCTCTGGTGAAATAGCGACGTGAGGAGTGTTTTCGTGAACGCAGCTGAGATGGCAACAAACCTTGAATTCGCCAGCAAGATTGCTACCGTAGTTAATTTATTCAAATCTGAGTTTCCAGATGCCAGATCGGATCTCAAACCTTGGAAAAACGATCCGCAAACCAGAGAGTTAGTCGATCCAGACTCTATAGACATCGGTTTTCACTTTCCTGGCATCAGTAAATCATGGCAAAGTCGCAGTATATTAATACAAATCCGTTTTTATCAAGACCTTTTAAACGATTCACGTCGTGCAATTGGCGTAGAAGTTGCTGGTTTCAGCCATATTGGTGAACAGTGGCGACTTTCTACAGTAGAAAACTGGAGTTTTGTGGGAACATCTGTACCTTCTGCGCAGGTTGGGGAAAAACTGAAACAGTTTTGCAGGCAGATACTGGAAATTTTTAACTCTCCTCCTGTAGCTAATAACTAATGTTGACACTTCTACAGCCTGGATATTTTGATTTTGTCAGTCACAAAACAGTCTGACGATACATTCATCAAAGTATCGTCATATCTAGTCACAATCAAGTCGGTTTGCGCGATCGCTTGATTCATGTTTTGGTTCAGCAACGTCAAACATCTAGAAGCATCAGCCATGAACCGCAAAACTCTGCGTAATCTTGTATTCATCCTCCACTGCTATATTGGCTTAGCTGTAGGAGTGCTGTTAATCATCTGCAAATTTATCATCCAAAATTGATATAAGTGCGTACTTTATTATACTTATAAATCCAGGAGTTTCCTAGTTTTGATCATTCATCATTTTTAGCTACCTTGCAGCCACCATCAACGCAATAGGTCGATTTATAAATACTAGAACGCTTGCCAAAGAGGGTGTAACGGTTATCCCGGATTTGTTCGTAAAAGCGATCGCCCGCCCATTTTACTCCTGGTAAAGCGCGATATGCATCTACAAATACACTACCATTAGGCAACAATTGCCCAATCTCCTCAGCCGCTGCACTGCCTTGCCACCGTCTTTCTGGTGCATCTGCATCTATGAGAATCATACCCAACTCACAATCTTGGGGTGTAATTCCCCACTGTTGTACAGTTGACTCGTCTTGCATAGGAACATAGCGAAAAAGTTGTCCCTTATCAAGACTTTCCAGCATTTGCACTCCTGTGACACAAAGATTGCAATTTCCATCGTAGATAACTATATAACCCATACAAGTCGCAGATTCTGTTTGAGCGCTAGATGTTTTAGTTAGTGTGTTAACATTTATAGCATTAAACTTTTGCTTTTGAAGACAGCATCCAAGCTGTATAAGAAAGCAAGCATACAGGCGTACCTTTAAAGCAATTGTTTATGAGGTGAAAGCGATGCCAACAGAGGAAATCATAAGTATTGATTTTGCTCAGGAAGATGTATATACGCAAATTCTTCCGCGATCGCCCCTAATGAGCAGTTACCATGCTAAATGGGATCACATTCGCCTAGATTATCATCAACAGCCTGCTTACGAGACACCAGAACATAGTCCTCAACAGCACGTTATCAGCATAAGTCTGACAAAACAACCTATCAACGTACAACGGGTGTTGAACGGACAAGTTTACGATGAGTGTATTAAATATGGCGACATTGTCGTCATTCCAGCAAGCAGCTATCACAAATTAAGCTGGGAGATAGAAGCTGAATTTTTAGTTCTTAGTTTAGAAAAAGCTTTGTTTGATCGCGCTGGTTATGATTTGATAGACATGCAATTCATAGATATTATACCACATCTTGCTGATTCAGATCCGTTGATTCAACAAATTGGACTAGCACTACAATCAGAACTGGAATCAGATGGTATGGGTTGTCGTGTATATATAGAATCTTTAGCAACAACTCTATCCATTCATCTACTCAAAAACTATTCTGTTTCTTCTCCAAAGGTTACTAGACAACATCCAGAAGGACTTTCGCGTTTAAAGTTGCGGCAAGCTATTGAATATATCAATCAAAACTTAGAAAAAGATTTAGGCTTAGCTGAGATGGCGACAGCAGTGGGAATGAGTATGTATCATTTCTCACGTATGTTTAAACAATCCACTGGTTTTTCGCCCCACCAATACGTTATGAATTGCAGAATAGAGAGAGCGAAAAGGTTATTAAGTAAAACAGAACAAGCCATACATCAAATCTACCAGCAAGTCGGTTTTCAGAGTCAAAGCCACTTTACAAACGTCTTTCGCAAATTTCTAGGAACAACACCATTAGCGTATAGAAAACAAGTAAAAATTTAGCTTTATTATGATGTAAGAATTCAGGAGCCAGAATTGAGAATTCAGAATAGTTAAAGAATTAGGAGAACACTTTATCCAAGAAACATACAAAGAATAATAGACACCTTATCAATTGTGACTTCTGACTCAAGAAGTGCTGAATTCTTACATTATTATATACGCGCGTTCCTGTAGAAGAGCGATCGCTCTTCTTGTGATACTTTTTTCAAGAACGGAAAAGACAGCAACACACAACAGTTGCTAAACTCAACATTCGCGATCGCCTCTTTGGAGGAATATTCAGTGCTATAGATAACCATCGCGATTAATTATAGATGTAAGAGTAAATAATCAACAAAAATTATAAGCTTTTAGGTAAAAATTCCATCTGTCGGTAGAGGGTTTCCCAGAGCATAGTAGTATCTGTAGACTTGTTTTGTCGTACCAATGAGAGAGGCACAAACCATGAGCGACAAAAACCTATCAACACGTCTATATCCAACCCGCATTGACATTCCTGCTGAGGCGCGCAAGCAAATTGTTGGAATTCTCAACCAAACTTTAGCAGCGAGTTTGGATCTGAAAACCCAAGTTAAGCAAGCGCACTGGAACGTCAAAGGCACAGACTTTTATCAGTTGCATGAAATGTTTGATGAGATGGCAGGCGAGTTGGAAGAGTACATTGATATGTTAGCCGAACGCATCACCGCCTTAGGTGGTTATGCTTGTGGGACAGTTCGTATGTCTGCTGCGGCTTCAATACTGGCAGAATATCCTACTGATATTTTAATGGGCACGGAGCATGTCACAGCTTTGGCAGATCGCTTTGCACCCTATGCTAAGCACGTTAGGGAAGCAATTGACAAAACCGATAATCTAGGTGATCTCGATACTGCTGACTTGTACACCGAAGTTTCTCGCACAATTGACAAGCGACTGTGGTTCCTAGAAGCGCATCTGCAAGCCGCTGTCACCCAAAATGGAAATAGTACTGCAGGCACTGTTAAAACTGAAGAGCAAGCTGCTGCTGTTAACTAGAATTTTTATGACAATGGTTAATCGCTATTGATTAGTCCCTATTTTGTAAGCTGGGTTTAGTTGTTTAACCCAGCTTATCTGTTAGGATACGCTTCGCTCAATCCAACCTGTAAATATAGATCATGGTTAAGTGAAAAGAAAATTATTTAGCAGTATCTTTTTGGTAAGTACGGCACTTTTCAGTGCGTACTTTTCATTTTCTCTGTACATATTTTAAGATTGAGATAGTTAAAAAACAGGTGCAACAAGGCAAATCTAAAGAAATAAATTTTTTGTGATTTTGTAAACATCGCCGTTGTAACCTAGTATTCAACCATACTTAACTGGAATATTGATTCACGAAATCCTTAGTTTTTCGAGCAATAAAGAATAATCATTTCAGTAGTATTGCCACTAAAGAGAAAGTTTGTCCATGCTCCCGCTTTTGGAACCAGAATCGATGACTGGTAGCCAATAAAGGTGCTTAATGTTTTTGCTGCAATCAATCATCAAAATGGAGAAAAAACTTATGGCTTCCAATACCAAAACTCACCTCATTCATGATCGAAATTCACGCGGTCAAACCAAAATAGGTTGGCTCGACAGTTACCACACATTTTCCTTTGGTAATTTTTACGATCCAAATCGTATGGGATTTCGTTCTCTACGAGTAATCAACGATGACCGCGTTGTTCCCGGTGCTGGTTTTGGGACACATGGACACCGCGATATGGAAATCCTGACTTATGTTCTAGAAGGAGCAGTAGAACATAAAGACAGCTTAGGGAATGGTTCAGTCATACTTCCGGGTGAAGCGCAAATTATGAGCGCTGGTACTGGTATTATGCACAGCGAATATAATCCTTCTGAAACTGAGCCAGTCCACCTTCTGCAAATTTGGATTCTTCCCAACAAACAAGGATTGCAACCTAGGTATGAACAAAAAGCATTTTCAGTTGAAGAAAAACGTGGAAAACTGCGTTTAATTGGTGCTAAAGATGGACGTGATGGTGCTGTCAAAATTTATCAAGATGTTGACTTATACACATCTATTTTGGAACCTGGTGACGTTATCAACTATCACCTGAAACCGAATCGTTATGCCTGGTTGCAAATAGCTCAAGGTATCGCCACTTTGAATGGAGAAGAACTCAGAGCAGGTGATGGCGTGCAAATAAGTGGCGAAGAACAACTCGAAATTAGCACCAACATCAGTGCAGAAATCTTACTTTTCGATTTGGCGTGAGAGCTACCTGGCTGGAAAAATTAATTTTTTTTCAGTGCTAGATCATTCTCTATAATTTTCTAAGGACATAAAAGATTTTAATCTTGCTCCTAGGTGAAACCTAGGAGCAAGATTAATGTTTAGTAAAAGTTAAGTAAAGGAAAGAATTTATGGCACCTCTTTCAGAGAAAATAGCAATCGTTACAGGATCATCACGAGGAATTGGACGTGCGATCGCACTCAAATTAGCTGATAACGGTGCATCAGTTGTGGTGAACTATGCAGGTAATGCAAACAAAGCAGAGGAAGTTGTTGCAGAAATTGAAAACCTTGGAGTAAAAGCAATTGCAGTCCAAGCCGATGTGAGCAAAGTGACTGATATTCAGCGACTTTTTGAGCAGACAATTGAACGTTTTGGCAAAGTCGATATTTTAGTAAACAACGCTGGTATTCCCTTATATAAGCTACTTGTTGACGTCACAGAAGAAGACTTCGACAAGATTTTTGCCATTAATGTCAAAGGCACTTATTTTGCTTGTCAACAAGCTGCACAGCACATGGTAGACGGCGGACGCATTATCAATCTTTCTTCATCAACAACGGTTATGATGATGCCAACTTATAGTGCGTATGTGGCAACCAAAGGTGCGGTTGAACAAATCACAAGAATTGTGGCAAAAGAGTTAGGAGGACGAGGTATCACAGTTAATGTAATCTCTCCTGGTCCAACTGATACAGAACTGTTCACAGAAGGTAAAACAGAAGAACAAATAAATCGTATTTCTCAAATGGCAGCTTTGGGACGACTAGGACAAGTGCAAGACATCGCCGATGTCGTGGCGTTTGTTGCTAGCGATGAAGCGCGGTGGATAACTGGGCAAAATATTCGCGTTAACGGCGGTGCAGCTTAAGATAGCAGGCAAGAACAAGATTAACAATTGTCTTGAGTAGCGCTTGTGAATCTGCCTGTGAGGGGAAGGTATAAGTAGGTCGGTGTTGAAAATTGTCGTTATGACAAGGCAGGAGGCACAGGGCAGGAGGCAGAAGAGAAGAGCTTTTTGGGCAACTTTACTTTCCGTTATATACTTCGGTTTTTTTGCGCCGTTCTACTTAGCACTTTCAAAGCTGCTAGTATATGAGTGACTTGTGGGCGTTCGCAGAGCATGTCCCTTTGGGAGTGGTGGAATCCCAGTTGGCAGCGATTACAGCAGATTGCGCGAAACCTTGTGGTTGGCGTCTAGATTCCCCTCCTTTCGCTACGGACAAGCGATCTTATATTTATTTAGATAGACCCATCTAGCTTGAAAATAAGGAGTGTTAGCGCAGCGAGCCGTAGCCTGGGAGAAAGAATATTTTCATTCATTCTGGTGAGGCAGTGCGTTGGGGAGCCAGTACTTGATGAGGGTTTCCCGACATAGGTATATGGTGAGACAGCGCTGCAGGAGGGTCTCCCGCAGCGCTGGACTCACCGTAAGGCGTGGCGTTAGCCATAGGGCGTCCAGGTTTCCCGACTTGTAGACGCCGGAGGCGGTGAGGGGGTCGCAGTCTTGGACGCCACTTGCTTTATGCCGGGAGATCGGTCCACGGCAGTGGCTCCGTTTCCCGTCGATTGCGAACCCCCGTTCTTCGCAGCGTGACCGTTCGGTACGGGGCCGTGCCCGATAGGCGAAGCCGTGGCGTTAGCCATAGGGCTCAGGTCATCCCCGGAGGGCTTCCCGATAGTCCTCCGGGGAGAACCTTCGGTTCCGCTAGCCCCTAAGGGGGCGCTGCGCAAACGCTAACGCCAGAGCCGGCACGAGGGATACCCTCCCGCAGCGCTAGACTCACCGTAAGGCGTGGCGTCAGCCATAGGGTGTACGCAGTTCATGATGGCTACTTATTGTAATTGCAGAACTTTGGAATTTACGTATGTTATGTATATAAAGACGCAGTTTTCAAGGGTGGTGTCAGCCAAAGTCATGACTTGACCGTGCTTAGTTTCGAAGATGACACTCGGTGTCTTTTAAGGAGATATGGGGATAACAGAGGGCAGTTTGCATGCAACAGGGTGAACCTCTCGAACCCAGTGGCTCCTTGGGACTTAAAATTGTTTTCGTCAGTCATAGCAAGATTAAAACATTTTTCGCAAGAACTGAAAAGACAATATGGAAAACTTATGTGTAAGCTTATTTATAGCATTGTCCTTTGGATAGATTAAACAACTAGACGGAAGAAGTACATTTAAATAAATTACTAAGTGGTCTCTGTAAGAGCCTGATATTAGCTAAGCAATTTTTATATCAAGGCTTGAATTCTGATTGAGTTGTATGATTATTTATTGTTAGGTGCTCTGTAAGTCATGAAATCTCCTGAGCCTCAAACTCATTTTGAAGATAACCGTCAAGAAACAGAATTAGAAAAGCCACCCCGCAGACAGCGAAGGTGGCTTTGGTTATTGTTAGCCCTACTACTAGTAGGGGGAGGTTTTGCACTTTGGCGTTGGCTGGCTCCTCAAAACAAAGCACCCGCAACTGCTAACGCTCAACCGCCAGCAACAAGAGTCAAAATATCTACAGTACAAGCTGGGATGATTGAGGATAGTGAAAAGTACCTTGCTACCGTAGAATCGCGCCGCTCGGTGACTCTTCAGCCCAGAATTGAAGGTCAAGTGTCACAAGTATTTGTCAAATACGGAGATTCAGTGATTGCAGGAACTCCGATTATCCAAGTAGATGCTAGACAGCAACAAGCAGCTGTCGGTAGTGTGAACGCTGCTGCTGAGGTATCTCAGTCACAGGTGGAAAATGCTCGTGCTACGCTCAGATCCTTAGAAGCTGAACGGTTGTCTAAACTAGCTGATCTGAAGTTGAATCAGCAAGACTACGAAAGGTATACCGATTTGGCGTCTCAAGGAGCAGTGTCTCGACAAACGAGTGAGCAGTATACCAACAAACTGGCAACATCACAAGCTGCTGTCCGTCAAATTGAAGCCCAGATTAGAGCACAACAAGCTACCATTAGCCAATCTGAAAAATCTTTAAAGGAAGCACAAGCTAATATTAGACAACAACAAGTCCAACTTCAGTACTACAAAATTACTGCTCCCTTTGCTGGCACAGTTGGAAATATACCCGTAAAAGTTGGTGATTTTGTAAATACTTCTACACAATTAGTTACTATTACTCAAAACCAATCTTTAGAATTGAATATTTCTGTGCCTGTTGAGCGAGGAACTCAACTACGTAAAGGAACACCAGTAGAAGTGATGGATGCACAAGGCAAAAGTATAGGGATGAGCCGTGTATTTTTTGTCGCTCCAAAAGCTAGTGACAATAGTCAATCTTTACTTGTTAAAGTGCTATATGACAATTCTGAAAATCAATTACGTACGGATCAGATTGCTTACGCAAGAGTGATCTGGAGTCAGCGCCCAGGAGTATTGATTCCAGCAACAGCAGTGACTAACTTGGCGGGAGAAACTTTTGTTTTTGTAGCAGTTCCAGCACCATCAAAACCTCGTCAAGGAGAAAAACCTCAAGGAAATCAACAAGGAGAAAAACCTCAGGGAAATCAACAAGGAGCATTTCAACTAGTAGCTAAGCAAAAACGGGTGAAATTAGGCAACATTACAGGTAACAACTACCAAGTTATTCAAGGATTAGAGCCAGGAGACAGAATCATTGTCTCAGGGCTGCTCAATCTTAGAGATGGCGTTCCCGTTATTCCTGAGTCTTAGGAATAGAAACAAGGGGACAAATCAATTCAAAATTGCGTATGGAACAGCGGCACGCTTTGCGCTCAGGATCTATCACGAAGTCAAGGAGCTAATTCCAAATTCCAAATTCCAAATTCCAAATTTGGAATTTCTGCCCACTTCCCCTACTCCCTGTTGTGCAATTTACCATTCCCCCATGACTTATGTTCGTTGACTTTTTTATCAAGCGACCAGTCTTCACCAGTGTCTGCGCTATTCTTATTTTGCTAGTTGGCGCAGTTAGCATCCCGACACTACCCACGGCACAGTATCCAGAAATCAGCCCAGTTCAAGTTAACGTTACTGCAAACTACGTCGGAGCCAGTGCTGAAGTCGTAGAAAACACGGTTACGACTGTCTTAGAGCGGCAAATCAACGGGGTCGAGGGCTTGAAGTACATGACTTCGAGTAGCAGTAACAATGGCACCAGTACGATTACAGTCACATTTGACGCGTCCCGTAATAAAGATATTGCAGCAGTCGATGTGCAAAATCGGGTATCGCTGGCTCAACCGCAGTTGCCACAACCGGTACAGCAAACTGGGGTTACTGTTAGCAAGCAGTCCTCTAATATTTTGTTGGCAATAGGTTTGTACAGTGAAAAAAATGAGTTCAACAACGTATTTTTAAGCAACTACGCTGACCTTTACATAGTAGATGCTCTCAAAAGAATTAATGGTGTGAGTGAAGCGCGGATTTTTGGTGAACGCCGCTATGCTATGCGTCTGTGGCTCGATCCCAACCGCCTTGCCAGTCGCAACCTCACTGCCCAAGATGTGATTGATGCCCTCAATGAACAAAACATACAGGTAGGTGCTGGGCAAATTGGTCAACAGCCGGCTCCAAAAGACCAAACGTATCAAATAGACCTGCAAGCACTCAGCAGACTCAAGGAACCGTCCGAATTTGAGGACATGGTTCTCAAAACAGATCAAAATGGGACGCTGATCAAGCTCAAAGATGTCGGTCGAGCAGAACTGGGAGCAGAAAACTATAACTCATTCCTACGGTTTAGAGCTAAAGAGGGTGTAGGTATCGGTATATTTCCGACTCCAGGAAGTAATGCTTTGGATGTTGCGAAGGCAATCAAAACCGAAATCGCGCAACTTGCTCAAGACTTTCCCCCAGGGTTGGACTACCAGATCGCGTTTGATACCACCTTATTTGTGGAGGCATCTCTTTCCGAAGTATTCAAAACGCTGTTTGAGGCAATTGTCCTTGTAGTTATAGTCATTTTTATCTTCTTACAGAACTGGCGCACTACTCTGATTCCCGTCATTGTCATTCCCCTAACATTAATTGGCACCTTTGCCTTTGTTAAGGTTTTTGGGTTTTCAATCAACACCTTGACGATGTTTGGTTTGACTTTAGCCACTGGGCTGGTGGTTGATGACGCGATTATCGTAGTTGAGGACGTCACTCGCCTGATGGAAGATGAAAAAATGTCAGCGGAGCAAGCAGCCTCCGCAGCAATGGGTGAACTTTTTGGAGCGCTGATCGCCACTTCCTTGGTGCTAATGGCAGTTTTTGTTCCCGTTGCTTTCTTTCCAGGCTCTACAGGGCAAATTTATCGCCAATTCGCTTTAACAATCGCATTTTCGATTGCAATTTCTACTTTTCTTGCTCTTACTCTAACTCCTTCCCTTTCAGCTTTGTTACTGCGTCCAGGGCAAAAACCGGGCGGTGTGCTGGGGTGGGTATTTACAAAGTTTAATAACTTAATTAATTGGACGCGTAGAAAGTATGAGCGAACTCTCTACCGCTTAACTCGTATTACAGCAATTATAGTGTTGCTGTTTATCCTGTCTTTAGGCTTAACCGGGTGGCTCTACACCCGCGTACCTCAGGCTTTTCTTCCCGAGGAAGACCAAGGCTATTTCATCACCATTATTCAAGGTCCTGAGGGAGTTTCGCTCAATTACACCAGTAAAGTCATGAGTCAGGTAGAAGCAGAAATTCTCAAATTACCTGAAGTTATAGGGACTTTCGCGATTGGTGGGTTTGGCTTTAGTGGTAGCACTGCCAATAGTGGTGCAATTTTTACAACACTTAAACCTTGGGACGAGCGCCATGAGGCTAGCCAGTCTGCACAGGGAATTATCAAAAATTTGGCAGCCAAGTTCTCAACGATTACAGAAGCAAGAGTTTTGCCAGTTAATCCGCCAGCAATTCAAGGTTTAGGCAGTTTTGGTGGTTTCCAATTTGAGCTACAAGATAGAAAAGGCAATAGTGGCTTAAATACCATGCTGCAAGTTATGGGTCAGTTACTCCAACGGGGCAATCAAACACCAGGATTGCAAGCTGTATTTAGCACTTTTTCTGCAAGTACCCCTCAACTTTTGATTGAAGTAGACCGCAACAAAGCTAAGGCGCTGCAAGTCAACATCTCAGATATCTTTAATACCCTACAGAGTTACTTGGGTTCGCGCTACGTCAACGATTTTAATTATCTCCAAAGAACTTACCGAGTGTATGTTCAAGCTGATACTCAGTTTCGCTCAAATCCTGCAGATATTGGTTCATTGTATGTCCGTTCTTCTGCCAATAATCAAAGTTCTACCAATAGTCAAAGTTCCACCAATAGTCAAAGTTCCGCCAACAATCAAATGATTCCTTTGAGCAATTTGGTAAAAGTGACTGCAAATACCGGGGCGCAAACAATTAATCACTATAACTTGTTCCGCTCAATTGAAATCAATGGTGCAGCCGCTCCTGGTTTTAGCTCAGGGCAATCAATTCAAGCGATGCAGCAAGTGGCAAAGGAGGTTTTACCAGCAGGCTTTGGTTATGAATGGTCAGGAGTTGCTGCTGAAGAGCAACAGTCCGGTGGTCAAGCCCCTCTGATTTTCGCCTTAGGACTTGTGTTTGTATTCCTAGTGCTGGCGGCTCAGTATGAGAACTATGTTGATCCTTTGATTATTATGCTCGCAGTCCCTCTGGCTATCTTGGGAGCACTGTCAGCACAGTCGTTGCGGGGTCTAGCCAATGATGTCTATTGTCAGATCGGTTTAGTGATGCTGATTGGTTTGGCAAGTAAAAACGCAATTTTGATTGTAGAGTTCGCCAACCAACTACGCGACCAGGGGCTTTCGATTACCAAAGCAGCAATCCAGGCTTCACAAGAACGCTTACGACCAATTCTCATGACTTCCTTTGCTTTTATTCTGGGTATTGAGCCATTAGTTTTTCCAGAAGGAGCTGGGGCAGCTAGTCGAAAATCCCTTGGTACTGCTGTTGTTGGTGGGATGCTTGTCTCCACTTTCTTAAGTCTGTTTATTGTGCCAATTCTGTACATAGTGATTGGAAACATTCGCGCTCGCCTGACACGACGTCGTAATTCTCAACAGCCACAGCCCGTTGAAGATGGCAGAGTTCCTAGTGAAACCCATCGGTAAATTGACTCAGTAGGTGGGACGTACCCCACCTATTTTTTTTGTAAATCATAGGACTTACGCAAAAACTCTTCCACGCTCTAGCGAATGGTGATGTGCAGATTTGGTTTCTTTTGGTAAGTTGTTTCTCGCTAATCCCGACTTAGCAAAACGCTTTGAACTGGATCCTTCTTTAAACGAGCCAGATGTAAAAACGTTTTACGCATTTAGCAGTACAACAGGTCCTTCCAGCGATGGTTGAGCGAGGTCGCGGTACTATTCTGTTAACGGGAGCAACAGCTGCTGTGAAAGGTTTAGCCAAATTTGCAGCTTTGGCGGTGGGTAAATTTGGGCTACGAGCATTGGCGCAGTCGTTGGCACGGGAGTTTAGTCCTCAAGGAATTCACGTAGCTCACATCATTATTGATGGCATGATTAATACTCAAAGAGTACGATCAATGGTATCGGAGGCTGAAGAACATACATTACTGGCACCTGAGGCGATCGCCCAAACATATTGGCAATTGTATCAACAAGATGCAACAGCATGGACTTTGGAACTTGATTTGCGACCTGCTGTAGAAAAATCCTATGCCCTTTGGGCAGGCTGCGCTATCAGAAGTGGGTATAAAGCCCACCAAAAAAAAAGATTTGTATCGAGACGCGCAGCGCAAGATACAAGGCGTCCTTGTTTCAATCCCACGTTTTTAAGCGTCGGTTCCCTACACCCCTTTGAACTTAATCGTGTGATCAAACTGGCGATGACGATCGCCAAATTTTGACTGGAAAACTTTTTGACGTTCTTTCCAAGCAGGAGGAGGATACGTATGAATTCACAATTTCAAGGAAAATACGCCCTGGTTACTGGCGGGAATAAGGGCATTGGTTTTGCTATTTGCAAAGGACTGCTGCAATGTGGGTTTGAGGTGATTGTTGCAGCGCGATGGCTCGATAAAGCCAAAGCAGCCGCAGAGAAATTACAATCTATCAACTCGAAAGTGCGCGTCGTCGAACTTGATATTGCAGACGACCAAAGCATTGACCAAGCTGTCAAGCAGTTAAGTCAGGAAATCCCTCAACTGGACGTGCTGGTCAATAACGCAGGTATTTATCCTGACGAAGGCGTGAACATTCTCACTATTTCCCGTGAGTTGCTAAATCAGACAATGAACACCAATGCTTTTGGAACGATTCGCACCAGCCAAGCATTCTTACCCCTACTAGAAAAGGCATCTCAAGCCCGTATCATCAATCTTTCCAGTGGCTACGGACAGTTGAATGGACTTTCTTTTGATGTTCCCAGTTATTGCTTGTCTAAACTCACCCTCAATGGCGCAACAATTATGTTGGCGGATGCCTTGCAAGCAAAAGGCATAGCAGTTTACGCTATGAACCCTGGCTGGGTAAAAACAGATATGGGCGGTGCTTCCGCTCCCCGTTCCCCGGAACAAGGGGCTGACACTGCTATTTGGCTTGCAACCGAAGCTTCAGCAAATTTAAGTGGGAAGTTCTTCGGCGAACGCAAGGAGATTTCCTATTGATAACCATCATATTGCAATTGTCATCAATAATTAATAAAGGAATAGAACCGCAAAAATACAAAGGC
Organism: Brasilonema angustatum; assembly: GCF_059505445.1. Taxonomy (NCBI): domain Bacteria; kingdom Bacillati; phylum Cyanobacteriota; class Cyanophyceae; order Nostocales; family Scytonemataceae; genus Brasilonema; species Brasilonema angustatum. The sequence goes on from NZ_JCACKO010000137.1 coordinate 42,086, forward strand.
CGAAAGAAAAGAGGTACAAAGTTTATGAAAGTTAGTAAATCATACACAAGATTGCTTGTAAAAGATTGGAAGGCTTGTTTCTTGTTCTACAAAGATGTCATCGAATTTGATGTTGCTGTAAAAGATGAAGAAGCCGGATATGCTGAGTTTAAAGCCGGAGATATGAGACTTGCCGTATCAAAGCGGCAAGAAATGGCACAAATGATTCACAATGCAGAAAAGCCTGCCCATGCAGAATGTCAAGATACCGTAGTATTAGTTTTTACTGTGCATGATTTAGAGGAGGAATATCAACGACTCAAACACAAAGGGGTGCAATTTAGTGTAACGCCGATGAATAATCCCTACTACGGAATGAAAACAGCTTATCTTCGAGATCCAGATGGAACCTTAATTGGTTTATACGAGTATCTTGTGTGATATATAAAAAAGCAACTATCTAAAAATGGAGGTCACCAAAGCGCTATGGCTAAACCTGTCATCATAACGGTAGACGATGATCCAGAAGTTTTGCAAGCCGTGGCGCGGGACCTACGGCAGGAATATGGCGATCGCTTCCGAATTATTCGCGCTGACTCTGGTGCCAGTGCCTTAGAAGCCTTGGAACAACTCAAACTCCGCAATCAGCCAGTGTCGTTGTTCCTTGTCGATCAACGGATGCCCCATATGTCAGGCGTGGAGTTTTTGGAACAAGCTATGTCAATCTTCCCCGATGCCAAACGTGCCTTACTCACCGCCTACGCAGATACTGATGCCGCAATACGTGCCATTAACAACACAAAAATCGATTACTATTTGATGAAGCCGTGGGATCCACCAGAAGAACGCTTGTATCCAGTGCTGGACGATTTACTTGATGACTGGCAAGCAGGCTTCCACCCACCTTTTGAAGGGATTCGCGTCATTGGTAACCGTTGGTCCCCCCATTCTCATCAAGTTAAAGATTTCCTCGCACGAAATCAAGTGCCTTATCAATGGTTGGATATCGAATTATCTGAAGAGGCACAAAAACTAGCAGATTACGCTGAATGTGATAAATTACACCTACCTATCGTCCTGTTTGGGGATGGTTCCCATGTCATGCAGCCAACCAATCTGCAAGTTGCGGAGAAAATTGGGCTACGAACTCAAGCAGAAAAACCGTTTTATGACTTGATTATCGTTGGTGGTGGTCCTGCTGGTTTAGCCGCTGCGGTGTATGGCGCATCAGAAGGACTACGCACGGTGATGATTGAACGTGAAGCCCCAGGAGGACAAGCGGGAACAAGCTCACGTATTGAAAATTACCTTGGGTTTCCTACAGGCTTGAGTGGAGGCGATTTAGCAAGACGTGGTGTCACACAAGCAAGACGCTTTGGCGTCGAAATTCTCACACCGCAAGAAGTTAAGGGTATCCGCGTAGAAAATCAGTATCGATTTGTGCAACTTGGAGACGGTAATGAAATCAGTTGCCACGCCCTGATGTTAGCGCTGGGTGTGTCGTGGCGGCGGCTGGATATCCCTGGACTTGACCGTTTGACAGGTGCAGGGGTGTATTATGGTGCGGCGCAGGCGGAAGCCATGAGTTGCCAAAATGAAGACGTTTACATTGTGGGTGGCGCAAACTCAGCAGGACAAGCAGCAATGTACTTTTCTCGCTACGCCAAGCATGTGACGATGTTAGTACGTGGCGACTCCTTAACTATAAGTATGTCCCAGTATCTGATTGAGCAAATTGCACAAACACCCAATATCACAGTCAAGACACATACTAGTGTGAGAGAGGCAAAAGGAGAAACAAGTTTAGAATCCATTACTATTCACAATTCTTTGACAGGTGAAACGCAAACCGTACCTGCAACATCACTGTTTATTTTTATTGGTGCAGTTCCCCGTACTGAATGGTTAGATGGTGTGATTGAACGAGACGAACGCGGTTACATCATAACAGGTCCAGACTTGCAAAAAGATGGGCAACGCATCAAAGGATGGACGCTAGAACGCGATCCCTTTTTACTAGAAACCAACATCCCTGGTGTTTTTGCTGTGGGTGACGTGCGTCATGGTTCAGTCAAGCGAGTTGCTTCTGGTGTTGGTGAGGGTTCAATCTGCGTTCAGTTTGTTCATCGATACCTCAGCAATGTGTTGTAATAGCAATCAGTTATCAGTAAACAGTCAACAGTTAACAGAAATGATGTCAACATTGAGTTAGGAACCAAGAGGTGACAGCGATGCAATAAATAACTCTGGTTGAGGGATCAAAAAATTTGCCTGAATTAATTGGGACAGTCATCAGTTGCGAAGAAATTATCATTAATACCTGATAACAACAGTACAATCATGAAATTGATTGCACCTGAAACAACACTTGAGACTTCACGGCTGTTGCTTGAGCCACTGGTAGAATCTCATGCAGTACATATCTACAGGCAATTGCAGGATGAAAGGCTTTATCAGTTTATCCCACAGGAGCCTCCCATATCATTGCAAGTTTTGCAGACTCGATATCGTGTGCTATCTTCAAGGCTTTCTCCTGACGGGCAAGAAGCATGGCTGAATTGGGCTTTTCGTCTTCGCCAATTTGAAACATACATTGGAACATTGGAAGCAACAGTATATGTCAATAAAATAGCTGCGATCGCCTACATGATTTTCCCAGCATTCTGGCAACAAGGTTATGCAAAGGAAGGATGTTTACGACTGCTCAATCATCTTTTCAACGATTATCAAGTCAATATTGTGGCAGCCGAGATAGACACTCGTAATATCGCATCAATTGAACTCATTAAATCACTTGGTTTTAAGCACGTGTCTACAAAAGAAAACGCGGACTTTTTTAAAGGATGTGTCAGCCATGAGTATCGATATGAGTGTATGTCGTCTTCTACTTAACTCACTCATCTACCAGTTCGAGGAACTAAACAGACTTTTAATTTCACAATATATCGTTGAAAAAATACCTATTTTGAGTATTGATTTAGCCTTTGAAGCCTATCCTATTGAACGGCTATGGTAGGCTGCAGTTATTAAAGATATTTAAGAAAAGATTTCATATAAGGAGCTACCATGCTGCACGACCCAAATCAAATGACACTGTTTCCTAAACTGCCAGATGATGCTTTGGAGGAAATGAAGCAGTTTGGTACTGAGATAGAACTTAAGATAGGCGATGTGCTGTTTAGTGAAGGCGACTCAAACTATCATTTTTGTGTTGTCTTAGAAGGTCAAATTGAAGTCACTAAGCAAGTGGGCGTTGAAACGCAAGTGCTAGTTATTCATCGTCGGGGCGACTTCATGGGTGAACTTTCCATGCTGACAGGTTCAGGTGCTATTGCTAATGCTCATGCGATCGCACCCAGTCGCATTTTACAAATAGACATTGAAACATTTAGACATATGCTTATTAAATGTTCGCCGATTGCTGACGTGATTCTCACCGCAATGGCAGGACGAACCAAAGAGGTGCAAGCGCAGCTACGACAGCAAGAAAAAATGGCAGCACTGGGTAAAATGTCTGCAGGATTGGCACACGAATTGAATAATCCAGGGGCAGCGGCGAAAAGGGCGGCGAGCCTTCTGTGCGAAAATTTTAAAAATTTACAAACTCTGGCTTTACAGCTGAATTTAGTCTCTAAAGAACAAGTAAAATTCATGACTGATATTCAAGCTCAAGCAATACAACACGCCATCCACTCTCCTAAACTTGACCCTCTCACCTGTAGTGATAAAGAAGACGAAGTAACAGAATGGCTCGAAGATCATGATATCAGTCAAAGTTGGAAATTTGCTCACACATTTGTCAACGCTGGATTAGATATAGAAAAGCTGGATACTCTTACAGACAACGTCCCCATTGACTGTCTTGAGCATGTTCTTAAATGGCTTGACGCCACACTTTCATCTTTTGGGTTGATTCATGAAATTGAGCAAAGTACCACTCGCATTTCTGAGTTGGTGAAAGCAATTAAGGGCTATTCCTATATGGATCAAGCCCCTCTACAAGAAATAGATATCCATGACGGAATTGAAAATACTTTACTCATTCTCCATCATTGCCTGAAAAAAGGAATCATTGTGAATCGAGAATTTGACCGTACTCTGCCAAAAATTTGTGCTTATGCCAGTGAACTAAACCAAGTGTGGACAAATTTAATTGACAATGCCATATATGCCATGAAAGGTAAAGGCGATTTGACAATTCGTACTTATAGAGAAAATAACTGTCTTGTTGTGGAAATAGTTGATACAGGGGCAGGTATTCCACCAGCAATTCAATCGCGGATTTTTGAACCATTTTTTACAACGAAAGAAGTTGGAAAAGGCACTGGGTTGGGTTTAGAAATTGCCTATCGTATTATTGTTAACAAACATCACGGTGACATCCACTTTGAATCTCAACCTGGTCATACATCCTTTCGAGTACGTTTACCTATTTCAGCAGTGAATCCTTCATGTAAAGCGGCGGACAATGAGATATAATTTCAATGCCTATGTCAAAAGGTTTAAAAAATGTCACATGAAAGCAATTAAGACAAAAATATCTGAGGGTGGCAGAGTTGTCATCCCATCTGAGTATCGCAAACAACTAGGATTAGAAGTAGGCGACGAAATTATGATTCAACTGGTGGATGGGGAAATGAGAATTTGTAGCTTGGAAGAAGCAGTCAAACGAGCCCAAGGAATAGTACGTCGATATATTCCCCAAGGGCGTTAAGCGTAGCTCTCCGCAGGAATCACTCAGTAATGAACTGCTAGAAGAACGGCGTCAGGAGAATTTGAGTGAGTAATTATGTTTTGGATGCCTCTGCTATTTTGGCACTGTTAAATAATGAAAGAGGTAGCGAAATAATAATAAATGTTCTTACCGAAGCTGTTATCAGTAGTGTCAATTTGAGCGAAGTCATAGCAAAACTTGCCGATTGTGGAATGTCAGAGGTAGAAGTAAGAGAAGTTATCAGCGCCCTGGGGTTAGAAATTATTAATTTTGAACCTGAAATGCCTTATTATGCAGGAATGTTACGACTGCTAACGAGACAGGCTGGACTATCATTTGGTGATCGGGCTTGCTTAACACTAGGAGTATTCTTGAGTTTGCCAGTAATAACTACTGACAGAGCTTGGACTGATTTAAAATTGGGGATAAATGTGCAGGTGATTCGTTAACTAATTTCTTGTTGTTAAAGATATTTAAAAAAAGTACGATAGATGACCTCATTTATAGAGGTTCGAGTCCAGATTTTCTAAAGATTCAATATCCAGCAACAATAATTGCAAACTCCAGATCCCCAAGTCTGACACTGGGCGATCACGATGTGAAGTGGGTTGGCACTTAAAAAAGCAGCTTGGCGCAAAGGTTATGCGACAGAAGCTGGACGAGATGCTTGTGTGTTGTTCTACTTACAAATTTAAGGTGTATCATGCTCGATATAGAAACTTTACGCCAAGTTCCTCTGTTCTCTAAATTACCAAGTGAACAGTTGCAATGGCTACTTGAGCAGAGTACAGAAGTATGGCGAGAACCGGGAGAAATTCATCGCCATGAAGGTGAGCCTGCTGAGCATGTTTTCATACTGCTAAAAGGTCAAATTCGGATTATGCAGAAGGTTGGCAATCAAGAGATTTTGTTGACGATTTATGAACCCAAAACGCTGTTTGGTGAATTACCCGTTTTAATGGGTCATACACATTTCTGGGCTAACAGTCGTGCTGTGAGTCGTAGCCATATTTTGGAAGTGCCAAACCAGGTATTTTGGGAAATGCTTTCGAGTTGTACTTGTGTGATGACTGAGATTCTCCGCACAATGGCAGAACGCTTACAAGCTGTGCAGACGATATCACAGCACAGAGAAAAACTAGTAGCATTAGGCACTTTAGCAGCCGGATTAGCACACGAGTTGAATAACCCTGCTTCAGCTTGTCGTAGAGCTGTGGGACAATTACGCCAAACTAGGCAGGTATTGCAGCCTTTGACAGTAAAGCTGAATCAAAAACAAATGACTTGTGACCAAAAAGCGTTTGTTGCTAAATTGCAGCAAGATGCCATCGCCCGTGCCAAAACAGCAGCCAGACTTGATCCGTTAACGCAAAGCGATCGCGAGGATGAGGTGATGCAATGGCTAGAAGCACACAACGTTGGTAATAGCTGGAAACTTGCTCCCACCCTGGTGACAGCAGGACTCGATATCGAATGGCTGGAAAATGTTAAGAAAAATATCGGTGAATTGTTGCTTGGTAATGTCCTAACTTGGACAGGGATAACGTTACAAGAATGGGGTTTGTTAGATGAACTTGACCATTGTACAACCCGAATCTCTACCTTAGTTGATGCTGTCAAAGATTACTCTTACATGGATCGGGCACCTTTACAGGAAATAAACGTACATGAGGGTATCGAAAGTACTCTCACAATTTTGAATCACAAGTTAAAGCATAGTCATGTGACGGTTACGCGAGAGTATGACTGCGAAGTGCCGTTAATCACTGCCTACGGTAGAGAACTCAATCAAGTCTGGACAAATTTAATTGATAACGCCATTGATGCTATTAATGGACAAGGTGGTCAAATCTGGATTCGTACGAGTTGCGAAAGCGACTTTTTGCTCGTAGAAATTGCTGATAATGGTGCAGGAATTCCTCCCGAGGTTCAGTCTCACATTTTTGAGCCATTTTTTACAACCAAAGGAGTCGGTGAGGGGACAGGGTTAGGTTTGCACATTATTTACCGGATTGTTGTAGAACAGCATCTGGGTGATATTCGGGTATTATCTCAACCGGGAAATACAAGGTTTCAGGTGCGCTTACCAATTAAATTGTCATAAATTATTGATTGTTGAGAAAATATTTTGCAAAAGTCACTCGCCGCATCCTACCAAAGTAATCAAATCAGCAGCCCAACAGATATCCTAGACGCTATCAAGTCTGGCAAGCAAACCACCTTTCTGGAGCGATCGCATCAAAATGCTGATGCGGTCAAGTCAAAGGAATATAAACCCAAATTAAATTAACGGTGCAGTTTTAAAAGTGTCACTTATTAGATTCGCCTTTTGATTGAAGCTTGGAGTGATTCGTTATGCTCTTGAGACATGATCGCCGCAGTGGTAAAGATTAGTGGTGTATTGAACTTACTGCCACAGATTTTTATCCCAATATTTTTACTTGAGCGCAGAGTTAATAACTTCATCATGAATAAAATTATGGATTAGGGATTAAGTGTTGGAAAAATTTCGATTCCAGTCCTCAATCCTCAGTCCTTATTTTAATGACGAGTATAGGAATGCTCAAAGTGAGTTTTGAGTGTATGAGCCATAACAGACATGACAATTGCTGCTATGGAAACCGATATTGCTGCTATTCTAATTCTAGAATCATCTGCAAGTATTGCTACAGCCGCTAGAGCGATCGCTACCCCGATACAACCTTGTTTGACCCTGTTGGTAACTTGATAAGCTCGATTGCAAGAACTACAAATAGGTGTGTGTCGTGAAAATCTGTCTAGCAAAATCGGCTTTGAATCCAACTCGTCATTCTCAACATTTTTCCATGTGGAATAGCCATGATAAAAAGGCAAAGACGATCCAAATTTATCTAGCCACTTGCGGTACTCAATCACTAATGTGTCAGATGTTTTCAGCGGCAAATATAATTCTTTGAAACTTTTCTCAATCCACTGTTGTTATAACGAGAACGCTATGTTCTACTGCTAGAAATGTATGAATAATTTAGTATATAAAAAAGAAAATAGAGACGCATAAATCAAGCGTCTCTAGAGAGGAAACCCATAAACTGTCAAAAATAAAAATTAAAAATAAAAATTGAAAGATAAAAAAAATATTATTTAGTTAAGCATTTTACTCTCATTGGTGAACTTTTATTGTTGTTGGAATTTTGGTTGGAATCTGGTAGTACCAGGCTTTTTTGCGTGATTTACCTTTAGATAAGAAGTGTTTGACGAGCGCATTCAGAACTGAATGATTGCTTACAACTTGAGATACACGACGGAAAATTACCATTCCGGAAAATTTCAAAAAATAACCGGCTACAAGCCGGTAAAAATTTTGGAACAACAAACGTGCTACGGCGTGTCTCTACACCAGAGAGTAGAAAACATTAGGCAAACGCTGAAAAATCTATATTGGGCGGAATATCCTGAATACGCCCTTGACCGACTGCACGCAATGCTTCTCTAAGAGAAACATCCCCTGTATACAGCGCACGACCAACAATCACACCAGTCACACCTTGTGATTCTAGCGCCAACAGACTCAGCAAATCGGTAACAGAACTCACACCACCAGAAGCAATAATCGGAATGGAAATTGTCGCCGCAAGCGATCGCAATGCTTCTATATTTGGTCCAGAAAGCGTCCCGTCACGATGGATATCAGTGTAGATAATGGCTGCGGCTCCCAATTCTTGCATCTGTACAGCCAGTTGAGTTGCTAAAACTTTAGAGGTTTCTTGCCACCCCCGAGTTGCGACCATTCCATTACGAGCATCAATACCAATAACAATCTGCTGTGGAAATTCTTGACAGAGTTGTTGTACAAGCTGGGGTTGTTCTACGGCGATGGTTCCCAAAATCACGCGTTGTACACCTATGTTGAGTAGCTGTTCTACGCGATCGCGATCGCGCACTCCTCCACCAACTTGAATAGATACCGACACAGCTTGAGCGATCGCTTCAATTGCTGGCAAGTTTACTAATGTACCTGTTTTCGCCCCATCCAAATCGACGATGTGTAATCTGGTGGCTCCCTGTTCTACCCACTGCTTTGCAACTTCAACTGGGTTGTCGCTGAAAACTTGCGATTGTTCATAATCTCCTTGATAAAGTCGCACACAGCGACCTTCTAGTAAATCTATCGCCGGAATTACGTCCATTTATAACTTTTCCTTTTTAAACGACTCCCATCCCAGTCTAAGATGACATACAGCAGAATAGAGGCGTCAGTCCTCATAATTCAGAATGATCCCACGAAGAAATCTAGAAAATTAACTCAAGTTAGTATAGAGAAATAGGAAATTCCCAAAACTTGTTGCTATGGCTTGTGCTTCTTTCCGCTTTTATGCAGAGTTGAATGACTTTTTACCATCGCATAGAAAGGGGATGAAAATAGCTCATATCTTTACTGAAAGAGCTTCCATTAAAGATATGATTGAATCTTTTGGTATTCCCCATCCAGAAGTAGATGGTATTGAAGTTAATGGAATATCGGTAGATTTTTCTTACATTGTCCAAGATGGAGATATCATCAATGTTTACCCAATTTCTAGCACAAATAGAGGAACTTCCACTATTTCTGTCAGACCTAAACCTCTAACTACTATCTGTTTTGTTTTAGATATTCATTTAGGCAAGTTAGTAACGTCTTTACGCTTGTTAGGATTTGATACCTTATACCAAAATGATTATGAAGATAAAGAATTAGCCCACATTTCCAGTACCCAAAACCGAATTCTATTAACTCGTGATCGCGGTTTATTGATGCGAAGTGTCGTGAGATATGGATATTACGTCAGAAATACTGACCCGCATAAACAAATTGTTGAAGTCATGCAACGCTTTGACTTATATAAAATAATATCACCTTTTCAACGCTGTTTGCGCTGCAATGGATTATTAGAATCTGTAACCAAAGAACTAATTGTTAACCTATTGCCAGAAACTGTCAAATTATATAATCATGAATTTCATCGTTGTCAAAACTGCAATCAGATTTACTGGAAAGGTTCACATTATGAAAGATTGCAACAGTTTCTTGACTTGGTAGTAGGTAATAAGTGATGGAGAAAAACTGTGACATTAATATTAGCGCTTGATTTTGGTGGAACAAAGTTAGCAGCAGCAACAGTCCATGCAGGTTCTAAGCAATGGCTGGGATATGAGCGTCGTCTTTCACCAGCAAATGCAAATGCTGACACTGATTTAGAAATTATGCGCTCTGTTATCAACTCTTTATTAAAGGGAGCGAAACCAGAAGCTATTGGTGTAAGTTTTGGGGGACCAGTAGACGCAACAACAGGGAAAGTTCGACTATCCCATCATGTTCTTGGATGGGAAAATGTTCCGTTGCGCGATTTGTTAGAGGAAGAGTTTGGCGTTCCTGCTTATGTAGATAACGACGCGAATGTTGCTGCTTTAGGTGAGTATCGCTTTGGTGCAGGGCAAGGTTACGACAGTCTGTTTTACATGACTGTCAGTACTGGCGTGGGGGGTGGTTGGATACTCAACGGTAAGCCTTGGCGAGGTGCTGAGGGGATGGCTGGTGAAATTGGACACATGGTTGTAGATCCTTCTGGACCTGTGTGTTTGTGTGGAAAGCGGGGATGTGTGGAGAGGTTGGCGTCAGGACCTTATATGGCGCAGGATGTGAGGGAAGTTTTGAGAAACGTTCGCGCAGCGTGTCCGGAGGACATACCGCCAAGTCGCCAAGGACGCCAAGGAAGAAGAGGAGAGGTGTTGAGGGAGTTGGTGGGAGATAATTTGGAGTTGATTACTGGGCAGATAGTGAGTGAGGCTGCGGCTGCTGGGGATGATTTAGCCAAAGAAATTTTGTACAGGGCTAGTTGGGCGCTGGGTGTTGGTATTGGGAATGTAGCAAATTTGATTAACCCGCAGCTATTTGTGTTGGGTGGTGGTGTGATGAAGGCGGGTGAGGATTTTTGGCAAGTGTTGCGAAAGGTGGCGCGGGAGACGGCTTTACCTGAGGTACCTAGTGAGATCGTTTCGGCGGCGCTGGGCGATGATGCTCCTTTGTGGGGTGCGGTGGCTTTGGCTGAGGATGTTTTAGGGTAATTGGAAGCTTATGTCACAGCTAAAAGCCAATGACATGAGTTTATTCATACCTTGTCACGAAAATTCTGATACATTTCACTCCGCCTGCTTAAGAACTGCTTGCCCATATGTATCAATCGTCAAATAAAATGGTAATATTAATGACTTTACTTAATATTGAAAACAAGTATCATATTTTCTCTGTAGAGAGAAACGCAATAGAGTTACCTTTAGTTGAAATTGGAGTTTAAAAACCAGCTATTATCTGCTTAATACTTGTATTGTACCAGTTACTTTAGGTCTTTACGTCATAGTAGATTTCTATCAACAACGCTAGCGGATTCACGAATACGATCTGTAAAGAATTTACTTATTTTTTTGTGAATTCATACCACAACATGTATATATTAATGGAGTCATTTTCAGTAATAATACATGTTTCATGAAGAAATATCTGCGAGAAATCGTCATAACAATTAGTGTTGCCATGATTGTTGTTATGACTATGTTAAGAACCCCAGCGACGGAGACTACTTTCGTCAGAAAGAACGTTGTTGATCTGACTCCACAGGAAAAATTAGACTTTGTTAATGCTCTCAAAACACTAAAAACACGACCTGGTACTAACAGCAAAAATGTCAGTTTCTATGATGAAGTTGTTGCCATTCATGCAGGAGCTATGACATTTGACAAAATGCAATTGGGTGGTCAAGTTATATTACCGCAGGACACGCCTTCTACAGGACCTGCAAGTGGGGCTGATGCGGCTCATGAGCATGGAGCATTTTTACCTTGGCACCGTGAATATTTAAGTCGATTTGAAAAAGCTTTGCGCTCAGTCAATCCTAAGATTACTATCCCTTACTGGGATTGGACAGATCCAAGAGCTGTTGAGGTGATTTTTGATCCCAATTTTTTGGGGACAAATGGCTCAGGATCAACACTGACTTTTGAATATTCAGATGGTACACCTACTATTAGACTTAATGGGGGTCCTGTAGTGTCCGGTAATTTTTCCGAAGCGGATGGTTGGGGAATAGTCCCGGATTTACATCGCAACATCGGTACAGCCGAAACTCTAGGCACGTCACTCGTTCGCTATCTACCAGGTTCAGATGCGCCTGCTGGCAGTGGATTCCCTTTAGATAAAGCAGAAACAGATAGAATACTTCAGTCACCAGACTATGCTACATTTCGTCCATTTTTGGAGGGAGAGATTACCATCAATGCAGACGGCACTGAAAATGAATGTCGAAACTCGCCATGTAATCATAACCTTGTTCATGCATTGGTTGGTGGAACTGTGCCTAATCCGAATCCAAACGAGACGAATCGGCGCTTGCTAACATTGGGTACTATAAGCAATACTCCAGCTTCTCCTAATGAACCAGCTTTCTTTCTGCTTCATGCCAATGTAGATCGTCTTTGGGCCGAATGGCAGAATAATGGTCGTCAAGGTGGCGAATTTTACGCTGTTCCGGGTACAGAACCTTACGGACACAATCTCAATGACAAGATGTGGCCTTGGGATGGAGGTGATTCTATACCAGGATCAATTGGTAGTACTGATGTACAGCCCTACTTGCCAGTTATTGCACCCAACGATATTGTCAGACCTATAGACACTCTGAATTGGCGAAAGTATGGCTATACCTATGACACGCTTTTGAAGAGGGGCAGAGGATGGAGGAGACAGTCTCGTGGGGAGTTTCCTGTTAAGAGAACTCGTGTGCCAGAACGGAGAAGGGGTAGCCGATAAATCAGTTTAGAAAATTCAACATGGAAAAAACTGGGGTTTATCGATTCCTAAGTCAAAACCAAATTATCCCGATGAACCACAGTTTCCGCACCAACATAACCTAAAATAGCAGCAATTTCACTGGAACGGCGTCCGCGAATCTTTTGTAGTTCACTGCTACTGTAGTTCACCAGTCCTCTGGCAATTTCATGACCGTTTTTGTCACACAGTTGCACTGGTTTTTGAGTGTTAAATTCTCCTTCTACTACGGTAATACCAGCAGCTAACAACGATTTGCCACCACCAGAAATTGCTAGCACTGCTCCCTCATCCAAATAAAGTTTCCCAGCAGGAACCAAACCATACGCTATCCAACGTTTACGAGCAGAAGTGGGTTCTGGTTGCGGTTCAAAGTGAGTACCAATGGCTTCGCCCTGTAAAATTTTTTCTATATTGCGTGGATATCGTCCTTGGGCAATGACGGTGCGAACACCAGCAGCGATCGCAATTCGTGCTGCAGAAATTTTGGTTACCATACCGCCAGTACCCCATTGGGAACCTTGCGTACCTGTTTGCACCTGTAATTCTGCTAATTCTTTGATGTTGCTAACTAAAGCTATAGGTTGGGCATCGGGTACAGAACGGGGATCAGCTGAGTAAAGCCTATCAACATCGGTAAGCAAAAATAGCCAATCTGCTTCTACTAAGCTCGCAACGAGGGCAGAAAGGGTGTCATTATCACCAAATTTCAGTTCCTCCACTGCGACTGTATCATTCTCATTCACCACTGGAATGACTCCAAGTTCGAGTAATTCCCTGAATGTGTTGTAGACATTAAGGTAACGACTGCGCTCAACCAAGTCATTACGGGTGAGCAAAACTTGAGCAATTGGCTGTTGCAGTGTCGTAAATAAATCGTCGTATACCCGTATTAATCTACCTTGCCCGACTGCTGCAACTGCTTGTTTCAGGGCGATCGCTTTAGGACGTTGTGTTAAGCCTAGCCGCCCACAACCTACCCCCACAGCGCCAGAGGATACCAAAATGATTTTGTAACCCTGTCGTCGGAGATCACAGAGGGTTTCTACTAAAGTCGCAATTGTGGAAAGTGCCAGTTGTCCGGTTTCTGGTTGAGTCAGGCTGGAAGTGCCAATTTTGACGACGATTGTTTTAGTCATTAGTCATGAGTCATGAGTCAATAGTCATTAGTCATTCGTTTTATGACATAGGACTAGAGACAGTTAACTAAATTATGAAGCGCCAGACCCTCTATAATTTTGAGGCTGACGCTTCACTTTTTTATATTGAGTTGTTATGAGTTAGAGTCTTTATTTTGGCTGACTCCTTTGTTATTTATACTTATTATGATCGCAGATTTTTGTTTGAAACAAAGTTTTTTTTATTTTTTCTTTAGGTTTACTTTCCTGATGATTTATTAATTTTTGTAACTCTTTTTGTCTTAGGAGTAATAGAAGCACCGAGAATTTCAGAAACCCAAACTTCAAAGTTGCGTATGGGATGGGAACGAAGAGCAAGATCTGGATGGATAATCGGCTCTACCAAAATAGTAAACATTCCCAAGCGATTACCTGCTAAGACATCAGTGAATAATCTATCTCCCACCATTCCTACCTGATGTACAGGTAAATCCATCGCTTTGAGTGCTTGCCGAATTTTACGTCCTGAGGGCTTGGCAGCACCTAAGAAATAAGGCAGGTTGAGCGATCGCGCAATTCCACCAATCCGAGTTTCACTCAGGTTATTACTAACTAAGCACAATTTTGTACAGGGGCGCATTTGTTCTACCCACTGTTGCAGTTCCACAGAAGCTGACGCGGCTCTAATTGGTACTAATGTTTCATCTACATCCAACACCAGCCCCTTCAGTCCATTTTTTTGGATCATGTCTGGTGTGAGGTTCAACACTGACCCCTCTAAAATTAAGCTAGGCTGTATGAGATTGTTCCAGTTCATAGTGATTAGTCATTAGTCATCGGCTTTAAACAAAGGATTACTGCTGGCGGTGAGAAATAACTAGACAGTGAAAAGTCAGCATTTTGCTGATTTGATATACATTCTAGCTTTCTGTCTTCAGCTACTGCTGCCTTCTTGCACTACTGACTGCTTCTTTGTTTTCGGATTTTGGCAACTGCGGCTTGGTGTTCTTGTAGAGTCCGACTGAATACGTGAGTACCATCGTAACGTGCCACAAAAAACAAGTAATCAGTTTTTTCTGGAGCAAGCGTTGCTTTGAGACTTGCTAACCCTGGAGAGGCAATTGGAGCAGGTGGTAAGCCAGGATTAAGATAGGTGTTATAAGGAGAGACGGTTTTGACTTGAGCGAAAGTCAGAGGTTTATCTGCTGTTTGACGTATGCCCAAAGCATACTCAACTGTTGGATCACTTTCCAAGCGCATACCCTTTTGTAGCCTAGAGAAAAACACTCCAGCTATCAGTGGGCGCTCACTTGCCACTACTGCCTCTTTCTCAACTATACTGGCAAGAGTCACCCATTGCTTTAGGTTCAGAGGGGTTTTATTTTGTTCTTTTTGATACAACGGCAGGGCGACTTGCTCGAAGCCACCGACCATTTGTTTAATAACACCTTGGGGACTGATGTGACCACGGGCAATTTTATATGTATCTGGGTACAAAAATCCTTCTAAGGAAGGTAGATCAGGGGGAAGCCACGAAAATTGGCTGCGATCTATTTGACTTGCGGCTGCGAGAAAATCTTTAGCTGAGAAAAATTTTCTTTCTTGAAAATATGCTGCCATTTGTCGCAATGACCAGCCTTCGGGAATGGTGTAACTATTTTGTACTGCAACTCCCTGCCTAATTTTTTGGGCGATCGCCGATAGGGGCTGGGTGGCAGAAAGTTCGTATGTTCCTGCTTGAAAACTACCTTGAGGATCTTTCCACTCCAAGTAACGTGCCCACACATTCCACGCCAATTGCGAGCGAATCAAACCGGCGTTTTCTAAATAACGACCGATTTGCTGTGAAGCCGTTCCTGGAGGGATTTGAATCTGCTGCCATTTTACCGAATTATTTGCCGTTGCACCTGCATTTACTGTTTGGATGGGTGCGCTTTTTGCCCAACTCCACCACATCCAACTTTGCCAAGTACCAAATAAAAGGGTTAAAGGCACTAGACCCAGAATAATTGACTGCTTCCAACTTTTTTGCCAAAGATGCATCTAAGTAAAAGATGATAATGAAAAATCCCTGATTAAAAATTAAATTTTTTTTTATTATTTTAATTTTTAATTTTGATTTTTTATCTTACTCTACTTCATTAAACAAATGTTCTTCCAATAGAGGTTGAACTTGACGAAACTCCTCTGGTGACAGCAATTCCGGTTTACCAGCGTTAGATATTCGTGCGAAAAACAGCAGTGGATCGAGGGGAGTGTAAATTGCGTACTCCTGTTCTTCGTGGTAGAAGCTCGATAGCAGTTGTAATTGCTCAGGCTCTAAATCTGCTTCTTCGTCTTCAATTTCTAGGGTAAAAAGTTCTGACTCTTCCACTGGTGGTAAATCACCTGCAACAGTCAGAGCATAAGCTGTATGCTTCAAAAGCAGATTTTGCTCAGAAAGAACAGCCTGGGCTATACCAAATATTTGCTCGATTATCGTTTCATCTTCCACTAAAATGGCCTCTTCTTCCTCTTCATCACCTTGCCAAGCAAAAATTTCGATTGGTGAGTCCACGGGAAGAAGCAAAACGTACTCTTGACCATCTACGGTGAGTGAATGCTCAATGTAGCATTCGAGGGTTCTCCCTTTGTCATCAGTCAAAGTGATGGAACCTGTACGAGTCTGATCATTTTCTTCAGGAAAGGGTGAGGGCAACATAGTGGAGATATTGACTTTTTTACTAAAAACTACCAGCAACTGTTATAATACCCGAATTCTTTCTTTCAACAGATTTTATTAATCAAACTAGGAGTAAAACTGATTAATAAATTTTAGAATATCATGTTAAAAGCTTGCATCAATCAGCAGAAACTAGTGTGCTTTTCAAACGAGATCGTCTCGTATCCAGCCATTGTTGTAAGATGATGGATGCTGCTTTACGGTCAATAAGTTGTTTGTGACGAGAAGGAGAGCGATTCTCTGCTATGAGCATTTGCTCTGCCTGAAATGAAGTTAATCGTTCATCAACATATTCCACAGGCAGTTTGAGAACCTTGGCAAGTCTGGTCGTAAACTTCTGCACTTGACGAGCCTGAAATCCTAAAGAACCATCCATAGAATAAGGTAACCCAACAATTAGGATTTGCACTTGCCGCTGATTGACGAGTTGTCTTATTTGCTCCACATCGCGATCAAACGACGTCCGCTCTATAGTAGTGATACCAGTGGCTATTAAACCAGTGCGATCGCACCCTGCCACACCAATACGTTTGCGCCCAAAATCTAATCCTAAAGCAGAAACGAATTGCTGTAAGCTTTTTTCTTCAGTAGGTGGAGTTGGCGATGACACGGGGACAGAGGTAGCAAGGGGATGGGGGAGAGATAGCCCTTGCGTCCCTTTGTCCGGTTGTCCCTTTACATCCTTGTGTGCGTGTCCTTGTTCAAAAGCCACTGCAAGTTACTCCTGCCGAGCATCTGCCGATTCTTGCTGGCTAGATGTTTCTACCTTACAGTTATTGGACGAAAACACAACAGTTTCTTTTGTCGTATTGGGTTGTGCAATTCTTTCTGGCGAAACTGGCTGTCCTTGCTGTGCCCATGACATACCACCAGGAATCGGTTTACGTGCAGGTTGTAAGCCTTGCAACATCTCTGGTAACTGAATTCCTTCTAGAGAGACAAATTTAGACTCCCGCAGTTTATGCCACACAGACCGAGACATCATCAAGGTGTGTTCTGTGCGACTTGCACCCATTCTCTCCAAATACTCTTCTCTTTCTGGGTGATAGTCTGCTGATGTGACTTGTAGGGCTTGTGGAGGAAAATCCTGTGCTATTCGAGCTAGTTGAGACAGTAACTCTGGATACAACCAGGTATAAGCTGGATTAACTGTCAAAGTTGCCACATGGGGCTGTTGACCTTTACGGTCCAATCGCAGTTGAAAATAGCCGATCGCAGCTTTGCGTTGGGGTTCAAAAACGTAACCACTCACAACTTCTACTTTCGTTACCCACTGCTTCACTGCTTCTGTTAATGCGCTAAACAGAGTTGTTTTAAAGTCATCAGCGTTACGGTCAAACACTTGCCGTACTAAAGGTGGCATTGATGCCGTATCTAGTTGATACAATAGCTGGGCATCAGCATTACTCACAGGCAGCAGATTGGGTAAGTCTGGTTCTGCTTTCGCCAATTCTTCAAGCAATTCTGGTTCTATTTCCCAGTACGTCATTTCTGCTAAGCGCTGAAATCCGTTTTTGCGATAAAGCGCCAATGCATCTTTGTCATTGACATTTACTTCTAAAAGCCAGGTACGAGCCTCCAAAATTGATTCAAAGCAATAGCGCAAAAGCTGTGAGCCAATTGCTTGTTTATCAATTGCACGCTCTACCATTACGCGCTCAACCCTCCAGGTGCTGTGCGTGCGATTAAACGGCGATATTTGAATCATTCCCAGAAGGGTACGTCCTTGTTCTGCTACGTATGCATAGAAACGATACCGTAATGGATTGGGAAACCAACTCAAACATTTGAGTAATCCATACCAGCCGCGCAGCCATTGCATTTGCCGCATTGCATCACAAGATCCCTTGGGGGTTTGGGCTGCGAATGACTCTTGAGTTAGGCGTTCAATTCCGTCCAAGTCCCGGTATTGGACTTGTCGGATAATAACGCTAAGATTTCGCTGAAGTAATGAAGTCATTTTCATTCGAGCCGCCATTCAGCTTAGAGTAACTAGGTCAAAGGAACTGCTGCAATAATCTTAACGGCTTTGTACTACTTTCTATTGAACCTAAAGGGTGATTTTCGTAACTTTAAGATATTAAAAAGCAGATTTTCACCAGAACAGCATTAGCCTCGTCTTAACAAAATCTGCCTTGATCTTACTTTAGCTTAACATTTAGTTCACACTTTTGAACTAGATTGCTCTACGAGAAACTAGCTTTTCAAAATGAGCTTGGGTTTGATGGAGTAATTGCTCCCGGCTGTCTTCCAAAGACTGCTTCAGGGGTGGAACCAGATTGCGAGCCTGCAGAGCCATGTGAAGCTGTAGATGGGCAACATATTCACTAAAATCATCACGCACTGCATTTGTGCTCGTTGATAAATTTGATTCCGTTGCCACTGTGTTCTCCTTCAATTTTTATAGCTGCTTTACATTACAAAATATTTATCATGTTATTTTACCTATCTTCTGAGTTCGCAATGAAGTTTAATGTATGGCAGTAAAATTTCAGCGCTTAGCACAACATAGCGGGTAAACTAAGTATCCAGCCGTCAAACCCAGATTTTCGTGTGTTCCAACTGTTAACTTAACACACGGCGGTTGTGTTATTTTTATGGTTCTCCGTAAAGTGCGGCGTCCGCTTTGTGCCTTTGGGATAAAAAAAGACAGGCGATACAGGCTGAACAAACTATTATCCACACTCAACTAGCTACAGCAGCTACTGTCTGATTCACTATTTCATATGGTTTTTCTACGCCTTGTGCCAAATATTCCGCAAGCTGAGATTCTATTTGCTCCCGTACAATTTGGCGATACTCTAAGAAATGTTCATTGTGGGCGCAAGTGGCGAGATAATGCTCTGCAACCCCAGGGTTACGCTTGAGGATACTAAACAGGTGGTGCCAGAACTTCCAGCGAGTTTCGCGTTTTATCCCTTGTCGCCAAATAATCAGCAGCAGCGCTTTCACAACTACCCACTCTGGCATTTTGAATGGTGCTTTCCAACTTGGCGCACCCATGATTAGGAAACAACGGTAGGTACGATCCAAGTAGCATACTGGGTCATATAAATGACAAAAAGCTTCAATATATTCTCTGGCAATATCTTCCAAAGAACGGGTGGGGAGAAAGTTCATCAAAGTTGTCTGGTTAATGTTGCCGTCTTTATTTTCCCGTAGTCGTCCTTCTTTATTGAGGCGATGCCAAAGGGCTGTATTTGGTAGCGCTTGCAACATAGCAAAAGTTGTGGAGGGTATTGCAGCTTGTTCGGCAAAGCGGACAATGCGATCGCCTGCACCCACTTTTTCCCCATCAAAACCAATAATAAACCCAGCCATTGGGCGTAAACCTGCTTTGATGATAGTTTGCACAGCATCAGTTAATGAACTACGCGTATTTTGAAACTTCTTAGTCAGTTGCAAACTGTCTTCATCCGGTGTTTCAATTCCCAAAAACACCGCAGCAAAACCGCACTCAACCATCAACTCCATCAATTCTAAGTCTTGTGCTAAGTCAATAGAAGCTTCGGTGTCAAACCTGAATGGATACTTGTGTTCTGCCATCCAAACCTTTAACTCTTTGAGCAACAACTTAACATTGCGCTTGTTGCCGATAAAGTTGTCGTCCACCATAAAAATACCGCGCCGCCAACCCAATTTATAGAGGTAATCTAACTCTGCCAAGAGTTGTGCAGGAGTTTTGGTGCGAGGTTTGCGTCCATAAAGAACAATAATGTCGCAAAATTCGCACTGGAAAGGACAACCCCGCGAAAACTGAACTGACATCATGTCGTAAGCATCAAAGTCCAGCAACTCAAAACGAGGTATTGGGGTGTTTGTGACATCGGGTTTTTCTGTAGCGCGGAAAGTTCCAGAGGTTTCACCCCGTTTAATTGCTTCGACAAACATCGGGAGGGTAATTTCCCCTTCATCTAAAATCAGGAAATCTGCACCAGCTTCTTGAACTCCCCCAGGAACTGAGGTGGGGTAAGGACCGCCTACAGCAACTAACTTACCACGTTGTTTTGCTTCGCGAATTTGCTCTAATAAATCTTGTTTTTGGACTATCATCGCAGAGAAAACCACGACATCCGCCCAAGCCCATTCCTCTTCTGTCGCTGGGCGGATATTGCGATCAACTAGCTTAAACTCCCATTCTTGAGGCAAAATTGCTGCAACTGTCACCAAACCCAATGGTGGTAACAGAACCTTGCGGTCAACTAATGCCAATATTTTTTCATAAGACCAAAATGTTTTGGGAAAAATGGGATAAACTAGTAAAATTCGCATGAACCGTCAATCCTCACAAACAAAAGTATTCTTTGGCTGTAACTATCATAAAAAGTTGATTGGTACACTGACGAAGTTTTCTTCTTTGAAGTTTCTGTCGGATAGGGCTAGTAATTCACAGAGGCAATAAATAGCGCCTAAGTGCATCGAGTTTCAAGCTAACTTAGAATAACTCGGCACTTAGACGCTATTTATTATTAAAAGCAAACTTTTTTAACTTTGCTCTGAGTTTGACTGGGTAGATTGATCTGCTGGCTGTGTCTTCTCCTCTTTTTTCTGACCCTCAGCGACTGCTTGCAATTGATTGAGGTGAATGTTATTCACTTGAATAACAAAGTTTTCTATTGCCTCCTTAGCCTTTTGTTGTTGTTCGCTTTCGTCAGCTAAGTTATAGCAACGATAAGATTGAGTTATTCCCAAGACAAATTTCTCTTGTTCAGCTTCTAACGATTCAACTGTCGTGTTAGCAGAAATCCAATTTTCCTGAAAAGGAAACGAGGTGACTACACTAGCAACTATAGAGGCAATAGCTGGAAAGATTACGGGCAGCCACTTCAGGAAAATTTGACCTGGTTCCAATTTGTCTACTAAGACTAAAATTGGTGTCACTCCGGAAAAAACAATGGTTCCGATTTGCAAACCATAGTAAAGATTTCTCGATAAATTTCGAGTTTTTTTATAATCGTCAATCAACTCTTGGGAATACTGTAAAGCCTTTTCTCTTGCTGGCGCTATCGGGTTCTTTGTCGAGTGATTGTTACTGTTCATCAGATAGAGTTCGGCTTTTCGCTGTAGCTCAAGTTTAGAAGCCGCGTTACTAGAAACCCGAAACACTTGTTGATTGATGAGAAACAGAAAAACAAAGATAGCCAAAGAGATAGATCCACTGAGTACGACTCTTGGATTGTCTGGCAGAACAAGAGTAATAACACCTGAACCAATAAAAGCAGCTAAAAATAAATACTCAATCACCTTTAGGGAAAACAACATTTTTTGACTTAATGAGGAGGATGATTGTTCCTGGGTATCAGATATTTCCGTCTGATTTTTCTGCTCAAGACTAGTCATAGCTCAGTAGCCAATTCGGTTTTCATATAAGTAAGTATAGTAAGTTCTGTTTGTGACTTGGCAAAGCCAAAGCTTTTGTATACTATCAATTTTTTTACACAAATGCAACGACAGATAAGACACTTAAGCTAGATAGGTAAAACATTATGGTACAAAAGCATGATTATTCAGTCTGTTTCACGCATGAGATTTCAAGCAGCCCTCTCTCTACTTTAAACACTGGTAGCAAGAACAAGCAGAGCTTTCCCGCATGCACTAACTGTATTAATTCCTAGAAAAGTGTAGCTGCTTTCTACGAAAAACCAAAGCAACGAGTGCGATACGGCTTTATGCGTCTCTTTATGCAGATCTGCACGCATTTACGTTCGCGCACCGTCGCTAATCCGCTAGGAGTATCCTTGAAAGGAGTGGGAGTCTTAACGGACGTTGGGAGTCTCCCATTTCGGCGTATTTAGCCCACAGACTTAAGTTTGTATAGCCTTTGAATTCTATTTCCGAGGTATATGTTCCAAAATGGGATTCTCCCATAGGGTTAGCATGGGATGTTTACGACTACATATGCTTAAAGTCTTAAATTATAGATTTTAAAAACTTTCCTGTCAATACGCGACTCCTAAAATTAGGAATCTCGACATATACTGTCTGGCAAATATAAAAAATATGTAAAAAAAACAAATCTTTCTTGACCATGTATTTCCACGCAATTAATCTATTGTACATATGCAATTTTATATTCAGATGTCCTCTAACTAACCAGAGAGATTTGGCAAAACTAATAAAGAAACTATTAGGAATTCATTCCAGAGTTTCTATTTAGTATCCATAAAGTCTAATATAAATTGATATCCTTTCAACCTAAGTAGGATTGCAGCCACCAATCTACATACTTAAGTATGACTGTAGCTGTATTCGTAAATTTTATTTTTATAAGGATCAACAAATGGTAAACATAGGTTATCATACAGCCAAATTTCAAGGGCAATTTATTCGTTCTATTTATAGAGATGTAGTTGTTAAGTTGGTCAAAGCTCCTATAAAACAAAATCGAAAAGTTCCAATTAAGATTTATTCTTTATCATGTGAGCGTGATTTACCAGAACAAGTGGTAAGTATTCGGTCATTCATCCGTTATGTAGGTATTCCAGATAAATTCATTGTTATTTCTGATGGTAGCTATACTGATGATAGTTGTCGTTTACTCCGTCGCATACATCCCTGTGTTGAGGTGGTGCCTTTAAAAGAACTGATTAGAAACGACTTGCCTGAATGTGTTTCTGAATATGCTCAACACCATACAATGGGCAGAAAGTTATCGGCATTAATGTCAATTCCTGTGAATGGTCCAACGATCTACACGGATTCTGATATTTTGTTTTTCCCAGGTGGAATTGACTTAGTTGAGTTAGCTACTTCAGATGATCAATACACTAGATATCTATCTGATTGTTCTAATTCATTAGATCAAAGAATCATTTACGATGAATCCGAGAAGTTAAATCCAATCAATGCTGGATTTATTTTATTCAAGCACGAGTTGGATTGGAGTTTTGCTATTGAACGTTTGGCGAAGATAGAAGGACTTCCCTCGTATTTCACTGAACAAACAGTGGTGCATTTGACAATCCACCACAATCATGGCAAGCCTTTGTGCTCGCAACGATATGTTCTCAATGTAGAAGACCAATTTATTTATCCAGATAAATTTGCTAGTAAAGAAATTGCTTTAAGACATTATGTTAGGGATGTCAGACACAAGTTTTGGTTTAATTTAGCCTTAACTTGATGGTCTCTCAAGACTTGTTGAATTAGCCGACAGGCTAAACAAACTAAGCCTACCTGCGTAGGCTAATCTCTATTGGCTGCCTCTGCAGCCTTTGTTAGTATGCCCGTAAACTCCGCACCATGCGCGGGTGACGGATACTGTTGGGCGACACTTACTGGATGATAAGTGTCGCAACTGGTGTTCCTTGGCTAATTTTTACTAAAAACGAATACATTAACACAACACAATGCAAATCTCTTCATTTGACGTTTTCGACACGGTTCTGACACGAGTGGTGGGAACACCAAAAGCGTTTTTTCTTTTGCTAGGTAAGCGATTAGCTAGTCTATCTCTGATTCACTGTACACCTGAAGCCTTTGTTCATGCTCGCACTACAGCTGAGTTCCGAGCATATAGCAATATCGGTGAAAAATATTCTTTGCATCAAATCTACACAGAAGTTGCGATCGCACTACGACTAACTGATGAACAACGCGAAAAAATCATACACATTGAATGTGCCTTGGAATCTGAACTGATTCGCCCGATCCCCATCGCAAGGGATCTCATACAAGCTGCCCGCAAGCAAAACAAGCGTGTGGTTTTTGTCTCCGATATGTATTTGCCTGCTGAGTTCATCAAAGATCAGTTAATGCGTCATTCGTTCTGGGTGGATGGTGATGAACTGTATGTATCTTATGAATACGGAAAATCCAAGGCAACAGGTGAACTTTTCGGAGAATTGCTCAGTCGTGAAGGTGTTTCGCCTGCGGAAGTATCTCACTATGGTAATGATTTTCGTATTGATGTTCAGGGTGCCAAAAAAGTTGGGTTGAAAGCTCAACATTTTTCCGAAGGCAACTTGAATAGATATGAACAAAAACTAGAGTCACATTCCTACGCGACAGAGGGTTTATCTTCTGCTATGGCTGGTGCCTCCAGATTGGTGCGCTTGCAAGTCCCGGTGTCGTCCTCAAAAGAAGAGGCTTTGCGTGATGCCGCTGCGGGCGTGGTTGGTCCGACATTAGTCGGCTATGTTCTCTGGATACTCCAACAGGCTCAGCGGATGGGCTTAAAACGGCTCTACTTTGTGTCGAGAGATGGTCAAGTTTTGCTGGAAATAGCGCGTAGATTAGTCCCCAAGCTCAACTTTTCTTGCGAACTTCGCTATATCTACGGCAGCAGATTATCGTGGAATCTCCCAGCAGTCGTCAGTCTTGATCAACAGCAGGCACTGGAGATGCTCAAAAGACCAAGCTGGATTTTGGATGGCACGAGTACCCTCTCTATTCAAGACTTTCTGGCGCGGGTTTCTATTGCTCCCGAAGAGATTCGTGATAGCTTAGCTGCTGTTGGATTCAAACAAGAAGATTGGTCGCGAATTCTTAGTCCGCAAGAGGTGCAGCTATTGCACCCAGTGCTTGACAAACCGGAAGTTAGTGAACTTATTCTTCACAAAGCACAACAGAAGCAACAAGTTCTGATGAAATATCTGGAACAAGAGGGAGTGCTTGACTCAATTCCAAAGGGATTAGTTGATGTCGGTTGGTTTGGCAGCTCGTATGATTCCCTAGCTGCACTTGTGAAAGCCAACGGTGCGACACTTGATGTGGGTCTATTTTATGGTCTTAAGAGTAATTCCCACAACAATCAATCTGACTCTAAGAAAGCCTATTTCTTTGATCAACGGACAAGAACTGGCTTCAAAGATGTTTTACCTGAATTGGGTATTGTTCCTTTGGAAATGTTTTGTAGTGCAGATCATGGTACCGTGCTTGGCTTCATGGAGGAAGGGGATCAAGTTCGACCAGTATTCAAGGAAGAACGTAACCAAAAAATTATCGATTGGGGACTACCACTTGTCAGGAAGGCAGTTTACTGTTTTACAGAGAATCTGTTACTTGATTCAAACTTAGTTAATCCGTGGGCAGATGTGCGCGAAGCTTCAGCAGATGTGCTTCAGTCGTTTTGGTTAAACCCTTCTTATACAGAGGCGAAGGCTTGGGGTGATTTTCCTTGGGAAGCAGGTCATAGTGAGAATACTAATTCTCTTGCCCAATCCTACGCTTGGATGAATGTTGCTAAATCTTTCTTGACTGCGAGATTCGCTTACAATCAAGGATTATGGTTTGAGGGATCAGTCGCCCAAAGTTCTCCACCAGTCCAAAAGGCAATACAAGGGTTTTTCCGTTATCGACGCTTGCTGTTGAGTGTCAAGTCTAAAGTTTTTACTCCTAGACTCAAGCTGGTTAAGCGTTCATTACAAACTCCTTAGGAACGAAATTCCTTAATTGTTCATAGGGTGGCAAATACTCAATTTCACACCCAACTGATTCAATTATTTTTTAGCGATCGCAGAACTTTTAGGTCTACTGAAATTAACTCAATAATTCTACGCGTAGCGTTGTTTTATGTCCGCCTGCTACGTAAACGCCTATAAGTCCTAGTCATATGCTAGCTTGCCGTAGTCTAGCTTCACAATCCGGTCTGCCAAGTGAAAGTATCGGTCATCATGGCTAATTACCAGTACAGTTTTGCCTCTGTGCTTTAGTTCCGTTAACAGATGCTGGTAAAAAATCTCCCGAAACAACGGGTCTTGATCGGATGCCCACTCATCAAATAGACAGTTGCGTAAGTCCTGACTTATTAAAACTTGAACGAGGATTTTTCAAAAAAATGTATCTAAAAATGAGGTATAGGTTTTTTCCACGGATTGGTAACGGTTCTGAGGTCATTAAACGAAACTGACCTTACTTGATAAATGGCTTAACACCACTGATTTTTAAAACATGGCTCATCGTCGCACAATAATTAGGCAAATCCAAGCTGGCTGGATTCACAACATTTTGGTAAGTAAAATGCCGATAGTTCATACTGAATCTATCCCAAGCAGCCATCTGAATACGGAACAAAACAATAATTAAATTGGCTAAAGATATAGATAAAGGGATGCGAAAGTAAATCTTTTTGCCTAAATAAGCGCAAACTTCTTCTATTGCTTGATTTACAGTTAATTTTTCTTGACCCAAAACAATGGAGCGTGTTTCCTCTTTTTTTGGAGGATTCTCAATCAAATGTCTGATCACTGTGGCAATATCTCGTCCGTGAATGAAGTGGAAACTGCCATCTGCTTTTAAATAGCGAATCAAATTTATATATTTGGTGACTTCTGGAATACCAGATGTAATGTGAGAGTAGGGTTTGTTGCGATCGCCCCCCAGCACTAAAGTAGGAAAAACACTCGTCACTTTAGGGGCTATAGCTAACTGCGATATCTTATGCAAGCAATCGTACTTGGAACGGATATAGTCTGTACCCAGTTCCCCTGCTTCCTTCAAAGGTTGGTTGTTGCGATCCAAAACGCTAGCAGTGGAAAAATAAATCACTTGTTCGCATTTGTCTGGATCTAGCAAATTGAGCAACTCATGGGTTTTATGGACATTAATATCAAAAGTCTGTTCACCGCCCCAAGCCGTCGCTGTTAACACAGCAATATCTATCGTTTTCAACAACTCGGCAAATTTACTTATTTCTTGCATATCACCCTGCAAGACGGTAACACCAGGACGTGCTTGAGTATCGACTTGCAGTTTCTTTGGATTCCTAACCAGCAGATACAGTTCGTGTTCTGTTTCTTGAATTAAGGCTTCACTTATGTAGTGACCGATACAACCACTTGCACCCGTGACTAAAATTCGTTTCTGGGTCATAGAGAGTTTCAAATAAGATTCAGGAGTTATCAATTATGAATTCTGAATCATAAATAAAGTTTCACAATTGATCCATAATCTATAACTCCTGTACGAGCACAAACGATTGCGCCCCTAACCTCGCCTGATCATACAACTGCACTACTGAGTTGCTTAGCGGTTTCAAAGAAGAAAGCAACATTTTCCTCTGGAGTTTCCGGTAAAACACCGTGACCCAAATTTAAAATGTGCCCTTTATTACCAGCTTTGCGAACAGTATCGTAAATGCGATCGCGAATAAATTCCTTAGAACCAAACAACACACCAGGATCAAGATTTCCCTGTACTTTCAGGTGCTTGCCTAATCTTTGCCGTGCGTCTGCCATATCTACTGTCCAGTCTACAGTAATCACATCCGCGCCTGAGAGTGCCATCTTCTCAAGCAAACCTGCACTACCACTCACCAGTAGAATCAGGGGTGTATCAGGATGAGTTTGTCTCACTTGTTGGAAAACCCGCTGCTGATAGGGTAGTGCGAAGGTTTCATAATCTTGGGGACTCAATTGTCCTGCCCAAGAATCAAACATTTGCACAACTTGTGCGCCACAATCAATTTGATAGCGGACATAAATGGCGATCGCATCTGCGAATTTTGTCAGCAACTTATCCAGCAGCGTCGGATTTGAGAACGCCATATTTTTGATGACGGAATAGGTTTTTGAACCTTTTCCCTCTACCGCATAAGCGGCTAATGTCCAAGGTGCACCGACAAAACCCAACACAGTTGATTCGTTGCCTACTTCCTGCCGCAATGCTTGTAGGATTGTTTTAATGAAAGGCAGTGATTCTTCCGGTTCTAAGGGATGCAGGTTATCGATTTGCTCTGAGGTGCGAATCGGCGAGTGAATGATTGGTCCTTTACCTTCAGCGATATCCATATCAATACCTAAACCAGGTAGCGGGGTGACGATATCAGAAAACAAAATCACTCCGTCTGGTTGAAAGGCTTTCCAAGGTTGCAAGGATATTTCAATCGCCACTTCCGGTATTTCCGAGCGTTCGCGAAAAGAAGGATACTTCTCCCTTAAGTCTCGGTAAGCTTTCATATATCGTCCCGCTTGTCGCATCATCCATACGGGCGGACGGTCTAACGCTTCACCACGAGCTGCCCTGAGAAGATAAGGAGCGTTGGAGGAAATACCCATTTAACAATTCATCCTAAACTCTTTTTTATGTCATTGTTTAGCTTATCATCCTAGGATTGCCCTTTTTTGAGAAGACTCGTCTTTGAAGCGTTGCTCGTAAAAATTCTATTCAAATTGGACTCAAAACTTCATAAATATTAAAAGGGAATAGGGAACAGGGAACAGGGAATAGGGAACAGGGAATAGGGAACAGGGAACAGGGAACAGAGAAGAAGCAATAAAGATGTACCTAGCTTCGTAAAAATAAAATAGGAGTCCTACATTAAGAAATAAAAATTAACACCGCTTCTTGGTCATAGTATGCTCAAAATACCTTTGTCTGCATCTAATTCAACTGGGACTCCCACAGGTAAAGCTGCATTGGGAGCGTCATGACCAAAAGGCAGGTTTGAGACAATGGGAATGTTTAAATCTCCTAGGCGATCGCGCAACACTTCCTCAACACTAAAGCTAGGAACATTTGCAGGCGGTTCACAACGGCTAAAGCTACCCAGTGCTATTCCACTAACTTTTGATAAAACACCACTCATCCGCCACTGTGTTAGCATGCGGTCAATGCGGTACGGAGCTTCTGTCACATCCTCCAATGCCAAAACCACACCATCCAAATCTGGTAGCATTGGCGTACCAAGCAGATGAGTAGCCACCGTAAGATTACCTGGTAACAGGATACCATTGACCACACCTCCACCCCAACCACAACCCTTTAAAGGTGCAAGAGGGCGACCTTCCACACAATCAAATAACCTTTGAATTGACCAATCTGGTTCGCAAGCCAGAGTTGTCAGCACGGAAGCATGAACACCAGAAATTCCGGCTGTGTAAAGACTCCACAAAAGCGCGGTGATGTCAGAAAAGCCAATGAGCCATTTGGGAGTGAGGGAGTGAGGGAGTGAGGGAATGTTAGCGAAGCGAGCCGTAGGCTGGGAGTGAGGGAGTGAGGGAGTGAGGAATTCCTTTTCTATAGCCCATGTCCAATTTTCCAAAATACGGGTGCTACCGAAACCACCTCTAGTACAGAGAACACCGCGACACTCTGGATCTTGCCATGCCGTGGCGAGTTGTTCACGCCTCGATTCATCTTTTCCAGCTAGATATCCCCATTTGTCATCTATCTCTGGAAATATTTCGACTCGATAGCCGTGCGATCGCCAAATTTCTACTCCTTTTTGGAAAGCCTCAAATTCTCGCAAAGCACCGCTAGGAGAAATCACTCGTAATAAGTCACCTGGTTTGAGAGGTGGAGGAACAATTTGAGATTTGAGATTTTGAGTTTTGGATTGCATTAATAATCTTTTTAAGAACAACTGATACAAAATATTGGTTGGATAATTAAGTCAATTCGCTATTTATATCTTTTTCTCCATACAAAATCCAATATCAGAGCCAAAAATATGGCTCATTGACTCAAAAATCTAAAATTTTCAGAAGGCATTGTTAAAAGCGATCGCAAGGGAGCGCAGCAGCGAAGCGATCGCCCGTATCACATACGAAGTACTCATTTACTCAAAAAACTTGAGAAAATATCTCAAGTTTTTTCTTTGTTTAAATCCCAAGACTGCATAAGTTAAGTGTGCCTACACCTATTACATAGTGAGGCTAGAGTCAACAAAAAAAGGCGCTGGGAATCAAAACCCAGTGCCGCCGTTACACATATTGGGAGAGTATGGATTAATAAAGTCACATTTTGCAGTGATCCAAGTACTTTCCGTTTAACGTTGTTTGTGTAATCCCTACAACAACTTCAATCATTCCTGAAAACTTGAGAAAATATCTCAAGTTTTTTATTTTGCTTGCAGTGGGCGTGCTGATTGGTACCACAAGGAAACATGTTGAGTATTGTAAAACATGCAATCAAGAGGTATGAAATGGAATTAGAGTAAATATCTCATCAAAAATTTCCAAACTTTATGGTGGAGTTGGGAGAATGAATAAAACATCGTTGCTTTCAAAAATTACTTTGGCAACAGCAGTTCTGGGTTTGGGTATGGCAAGTCCTAGTATTGCTGCTTCTTCCCTTGCTAAATCGGTCGAGATCCCTACTGGACAGGTGTCCGGACACTCTGAACTATTGCAAACACCCAACAATATACTAATTGCTCGACGAACTTGTGTCGTACGGCGGGTGTACCATAAAGGTTACTATACTCGCAAATTTGGTGTTGTAGGCAGAAGACAGTATCACCCAGGTTACTACACCACAAAACGAGTGTGTCGTTAGTTTTCTTTAGTTGACAACTTAAGACAAAGTGCGCGGTGCCAGTCTAAAAGGATAAATTTTACACTCGTGCTGTCCACTTTGAAATCCAATGAATTTCTCCTCGGCAGCGAATGCGTCAATTGTCAACCCCGTGCTCTTGTCTGATTGTCAGTCAAGGAGATTTATTGCTATAATTTGGTAAATTAGTTGAATCTTTGATCTTTTATATCAAATCTGTTTATATCGAAATTTTTCCTCCTTCCTCTGTCTGTGTGTCCTCTGCGCCTCTGCGGTTTTTTTATCACTCAGATGCTACCGGATTTGATATTACCAATAGTAAATTCTGTTGTACTGGTATGATGCACAAGGAGTCAGGTATCAGACACCAGAACAAGTGGCTCCATAAGCCCAACCGCAAGCAAACGTCAACGCTTTGAAGAATTACCACCAAGCTTAAAAATTTTCCTCGTCGTCGTCTTCTTCCTCTCGCTGTGTATCTTTGTCCTCCTCACTTGCATCACCAGGCAAAGCACGGATACGATTCATCTGTGAAAGAGCATACTTTGCTGTTGATCGCACGTCTGCATCCGGATCTCGCACAGCATGAGATAAGATTTGACTCATTTGAGCCATCATGTCATATACGCGAGTTAAATCGCGGATGGCATTTTGTCGCACTTGTGGACTTTCATCTTGCAATGAAATTGCCAAAGCACGGTTCATTGGCTTGAGTGCGCGGGTGCTAATTTCTGCTAAAGCAGCTAAAATCAAGCTGCGTTGCTGGGAATCTGCATCCACCATCAAGTCTACTAAAGGTTGAATTGATCGTGAGTCTCCTTTTTGACCTAAATCCCAGATAGCTTTACGTCGCTGTGTTGGATCAGGGCTACGTAAATCTAAGATCAACTGGTCAATGATGTCAACTTTGGCAAGGCGAGAAGTTGTTTCCATTGGTAAAAATTCAGTAGACGGTGGTATCGTTGTTTCTGTTTCTTGTATATTGATGACACTAGTGTTATGAAACTCATCGTCGTTCTTGACGTCGAACTTTTGTATCGTTTGCGGAACTAAACTGGTGTTTAGCTGACTATAATTTTCTGGGTATGTTACAAGTTTTGTACCCTTGTCAATCTTTCTTACTATATAAAGTAGTGCCCCAATACTTCCCAAAACACCAGTACCCACGAGTGACCACCAAAGTATGTCTGTTCCTGGGTCTTTGTTGGTCTTGGGTTGAATCGTAGAACTAATTGCAATGGTAGAAGGCGGTAATTTCTTGTTTATTGTTGTCTGAAGACTCTGCCTAGTTGTGTCACCAAAAATACCGTCTACACTTAAACCTTTTACTTGTTGAAATTTCGTCACAGCACGGCTTGTACTTATGCCATACCGTCCATCTATCTGGCCATCATAGTATCCTAACTTCTTAAGTAAGGTTTGCAGTGACTTCACTTGTGCACCTGTGCTACCAAGTCCAAGAATGGACTGCTTGGTAGGATCTTTGGAACTGACTTGAGCAAGTTCTAAATTTATAAAAACAATTTCAGGTTTAACTGCACTTGCTGAACGTTGGTCAAATCCCAAGTAAGCAAGGCAAGCAATAAAAACAATAGAAGAATAGCGTCGCCTCATATAGCAAGTTTCAGCCAGAACGTGCATTGGAAGCCATTGATACCACAATAACTATAAGCTACATAAATATCAAATGTCTTCTTGGCTTCGGTATTTTAAATAAACCCTGGCTAATACTAAAATTCAAGCACATAACTGGTAGTTGTACTTGAGTCAGTTATTTATTTTTGAGATATTTTTTAATTACCTTAATTTAAGGCAACATCTCTGATTCAGATTTTCTCACAGGTAAGGTAACTTTGTTTATCGTCTTTGGAGACGCTTCTAAAACTTGTTGTTGCTGTGTGATAGCTTTTTCTGTAGCCACTTTGTTGCTTAGCCCTGAGAGAGTTTCGCGCTGGTTAATGAGATAGATGCTAACCAAAGTCAGACTGACTCCTACCCACTGCAACGGACTGAGAACTTCTTTAAGTAACAAATTGCCAAATAACAATGCGAATACGGGTGTGAGAAAGGTGAGGGAACTGAGACTGGTGAGATTACCGCTAGAGGCAAAGTAGAAAAATAATCCGTAGGCGATCGCACTACCAAACACTGTCGCGTAACCCAACGCCAACCAGTCAGACGGAACAATGTTCTGCAACTGCCCTGATTCTACAGCTGATGAAATTCCCCACAAAGGCAAGCCACCTATAATCATGTGCCATCCTGTAGCCATCACAGGATCAGCATGGCGACTGACGAACCGGATTAATACTGTTCCTACTGCCATACTCAACGCTGCTAACAGCATCAACCACTCGCCACTGTCAAACAGTTGTTGTATTGATGCTGCAGACAATATCTCTACAATCGTGTCTGAGTTAAAAAAATGGAGAATCCACTCATCCGGCAAGCCAATTAAACTAATACCTGTGACTCCTATCCCTAGTCCTAACCATCCCCAAAAACCAATATGTTCTTGGAATAACCACAAACACAGCAATGCCACAGCCAAGGGTTGAGAGTCAATCATCACAGATCCTAACCCAGCATTTGTTCTGAGTAAGCCCTCCGCCAAAAACCCTTGAAACAGCGTTCCATCCACCAAGGCAAATAAAGCAATCCACAGCCATGCATCCCAGCCTTTGGGCTGAGGTCTACCCATCCATGCTGCTACTATCAAAATAAGTACGCCAGCCGGTATCAAACGCACTCCCGCCATAAATAACGGTGTCGTGTGGGGTATCACTCCTTTCATCGCCACCATTGCTGTACCCCATAAGAAAAAGGGGGATATCAATAACAGTAGCCGTGGGATGGGTAGTTGAGATGCATTGCTTTTCAGTTGCATGAGATTGCTGATGCCTTTGTTTTACAAATGCAAAATATCGCT
This sequence comes from Brasilonema angustatum, assembly GCF_059505445.1. Taxonomy (NCBI): domain Bacteria; kingdom Bacillati; phylum Cyanobacteriota; class Cyanophyceae; order Nostocales; family Scytonemataceae; genus Brasilonema; species Brasilonema angustatum. The sequence goes on from NZ_JCACKO010000137.1 coordinate 75,599, forward strand.
TTAACTAATTTTACCGAATTATTTCGATTTGTGAAGGCATAAATACTTAGTTGTAGCTAAAGTATGGTTTTCTGGTTTTAAGTTGAAATACAATACGCTTGCTGTTAGTGGTGTTTAATTTTGTTACAATCCCCCAACGCTCGTTAAAAAGGGGGCTTAGTTCCCTCCTTTTTAAGGAGGGCTAGGGAGGATCAATCCTTAATTGAACTGTATTGAGTTGAAATAGATTACTAGCCAATAGTGGGAAATATTAAGCAAATAACAGGGATGGGCGGTGGGCGATACTTCAGGAGAAAGCCGCGCAAGGCGGGATAAAACATGAAAAACACAGCCACTCAACAGGTCAGCGGTGACTTATGATTCAAAACGTGATAATTATCTAATCTTTAGCAGTTACTGTAACCGGTTCCAAAGTCGCCACCAATTTCACTTCAAACTCTGCTTCAAATACAGCCTTTTTATAATCCAAACTCCATAGTTCTAAAGCACACTCATCATCGGCGTGGGATGGAAAAATTTTCAGAATCAATTCTTGTTTTTCAGTTAGATATTCACACTCCACTCGCATAATCGCTCCAATTTGCCGCCTATCCAAGGCAACTGCCAATCTCAAAATAGCACTCAATTGACTGACAATTTGTCGATGATTTTTGCCCTCTAAATTCTGGTAATTTTCGTGCTTTTTCTTAGGTGGAGATTTGCGATGATAACGTGCTATATTAGCAATTATCTCTATCTGTGTTTCGTTATACCCTAGTAATTCAGCATTACGAATGAGATAATAAGAGTGCTTGTGGTGAGATGAATGGCCGATATAATGACCGCAATTATGCAATATTGCCGCAGCCCAAAGGAGTTGCCGTTCATCTGCTCCCCAGTCGTGAAGTGTTCCTTTTGTTTGGTCAAATATGCTTAAGGCAAAGACTGCGACTCTATCACAGTGCTCTAAATTGACGTCGTACTTATTCGCAATTCTCAGGACACTCCGCTGGCTTACTGAACCTTGGTAACGTAGACGATCTTCAATAAAACCGTGAGTGAGCATCCAGTCTACAATCATACCCTCTCTTAGGGAACGTTCGCATACTACGAGTGACTCTAGCCCTAAAACTAGCATCGCTTCTTGTAAAATCACTGCCCCTGCAAGTATAACTTCAGACCGTTTTTCTGGCATACCAGGAATATCAGCTCGTTCTGAGTTACTCATTTTCCGTAAGCGATTGACCCATTCCTGCAAATCTTTTAAGCTGATTTCGTAACCATTGAGCGTAGAAGGAACAGAGTCTACCTTTTCCCGTGCATGAATCATCACTAGAGTTTCAATTGTGCCGGAAGTACCTACTAAACGGGGGGATTCTCCATCCTTAAGATTTGCTTGGATCTCTTCAACAGCACGTTCTAACATCCCCCGTGCATACGCTTGTAGGTACTGAAACTCAGTGTTACTAATTGGGTCAGTGGTAATTAACTCACTAGTGAGTCTGACTGCACCAACTTTGGTACTGGTAAAGGTTCGCCCTTCGTGACTATCGGCCAAAATTAATTCTGTGGAACCGCCACCGATATCTATAATAATATGGGGCTTGTTATCAAATTCCATCCCCGATAGTACGCCCAAGTAGATTCGCCGCGCTTCTTCTTGACCAGAAATCAACTTAACGCTTAAACCGACTTCATCTTCAACTTTTTGCAAAAAATCTCTACCATTGGGGGCTTCTCGTACGGCGCTGGTTGCGACAGCAATAATTGTATCGACGTTGAGAGTTTTTGCGATCTCTTGGAAGTGTCCCAACGTGGCGATCGCCTTTTCCATGATTTCTGGTTTCAAATTCCCCGTCTTGATCTCGCGATCGCCGAGTCTGACGGTTTCTTTTTCTCTGCCGATAATGTTAAAAGATGGCAGTGTAGGTTCAATTTGCACTACTACCATGTGTAGCGAATTGGTTCCTAAGTCAATAGCAGCAATAATTTGATGTTGCTTTGCTGTTTGAGTCGGAACACTCTCCCAGTTAGCTGAAACTAAATTCACCATCTATCATTTCTCTCTGTTAAGGATGGTAAAAGCTGGCAATCCCGACGTATCGACGAGACAATGTATTTTGTACAACAAAATTGTTTTTAAGTAGAAGCCCTGATCCATAACCAAAATGACTTCCTGGTTCTATTCCAAGTTGTGATTTGTGGTTGTGACTTTATAAATATCAGATAAAGATATTCTATAGATGTAAATATGTGTGAATAAATCTATCTTTAGTCATCTTTTACTACCTATGCTAACTACAAAACAACACAACACCCAACCCATGTGGCTTGTGATTATCCGGCTTTTGCGATGGCACAAACCAGAAGGACGGTTAATTTTAATGATTCCCGCTTTATGGGCTGTGTTTTTGGCAGCTGCTGGAAAACCACCCTTACCACTTGTTGGAGTGATCATTTTGGGTACTCTCGCCACAAGTGCTGCTGGATGTGTCGTCAATGATTTGTGGGATAGAGATATAGATCCACAAGTGGAAAGAACTCGCGATCGCCCTCTTGCTTCCCGTACGCTGACTGTGAAAGTTGGCATCATAGTTGCCATAGTGGCGATGGCATGTGCTGCAGTTCTTGCTTTTTATCTTAACGTACTCTCATTTTGGTTGTGTGTGGCAGCAGTTCCAGTTATTTTGCTTTATCCTGGCGCAAAGCGCGTGTTTCCTGTTCCGCAACTGGTTCTTTCTATCGCTTGGGGTTTCGGGGTTTTGATTAGCTGGAGTGCAGTGACGCATAACCTTTCACTCCCAACTTGGCTGCTTTGGGGTGCTACTGTGACGTGGACATTAGGATTTGATACAGTTTACGCCATGAGTGACAAGGAGGATGATCGACGAATTGGTGTCAATTCTAGCGCTTTGTTTTTTGGTCGTTTCGCGCCTGTTGCAATTGGCATTTTCTTTGCTAGCACTGTCTTTTTACTGAGTTGGCTAGGTTTAGTTCTGCAACTGGGTCCTAGTTTTTGGATTAGTCTTGCCATTGCTACTGTAAATTGGATTTGGCAATTCACACGCTTAACACAGAAAGATTTATCGAACTCTGCTTATGCTGAAATGTTCCGACAAAATGTGTGGATTGGTTTTATTGTCCTTGCTGGGATGATTGCTGGAAGTTTATTTTAATACCAATTTCAAAAATGTTTGCGACAGATGGAACACTAAAACCGATTACCAGTAACTCTTTCACAATCTAAAATCCGTCTTGAAAAGCTTTGATCGGAGGAAACCTCCGATCAAACTTTTCGCAAAATCTAAAATCCAAAATGGTATAAGTTCTGTATGCTGTGTTCTTCTTAATAAACTGCAATGAGAAAAATCATAATTGGAGTGATGGGACCAGGAGAAAAAGCTACAGCAGTTGATGTACAAAATGCTTATGAACTTGGGAAACTGATTGCAACAGAAGGATGGGTTTTGCTGACTGGTGGTCGAAATGTTGGCGTTATGGATGCGGCAAGTAGGGGAGCAAAATCTGTTAATGGTTTAACTATTGGTATTCTTCCTTGCGATCATAGCCAAGGTATTTCTGAAGCAGTTGATATTACCATTTTTACTGATATGGGAAATGCTCGCAACAATATCAATGTTCTCTCTTCTCATGTAGTCATTGCTTGTGGTATGGGTGCGGGTACTGCTTCAGAAATTTGCCTAGCTTTGAAAGGCAACAAGAAAGTGATTTTGTTGAGTGTAGATCAAGAAAGTCAAAATTTCTTCCAAAAACTCGCGCCCAAAAATGTTTATGTCGTGAATGAGGTGGAGAATGTAATGGCATTAACTAAGGAAATTTTAAGTCATACTAACACCTGAATCCAATCACTTTTTGGTGTTACATATTTTTGGGATGATTTTATTTTCTTTGCTTACTAGAAGACTTTTTTCTTGGCGCTTTTTGTGTCTTGGCTGTTCGTACTTTATCCCTTCTTTGTGCAACGCCGATTTTATTTTGTTGTAATAGTATATAACTTGTTCCAAGTTATGAGATTTATCCCCACGTAAGTAAGTCGGCACAATAAAACCAAACTGTGTTACGAAAAGTAAACAAGGCTCAAACCTTTTCTCTCCCTGCTCCCTGCTCCCTGCTCCCTGCCTTATTTCAACGATAATTATTTACGCCGACCTACTTAAACGGTCAGACAAAGGAAGCGCAAGATTACTTTGCGTTGTTGCCCATTCATAAGGAAAGCGATCGCGTGTAAAAACTGTAGCGGCTACTTGGTAACCTACAATCGCAATTTCCATACGACCTGCTGGGTTACCTTGCTCAAACATCTGCACCAGCTTACTAAACTCAACAATAAACCCCGCAGTGTATTGTGCTAAGATTTCCTTCAATTGTGGCAAGATATTCATTGCCCAAACTTGCAACACATAAGCCAAAGTATCATTCAGCTTGTCCTGATTTGCTGCCAAATAGGGGAACATTACTTGGGGATCACAATCTTTTTCAATTGCTTCCAATACATCAACTAAAAAAGTTTCATAAGCTTGCCAGGTGTGAGAACTTGCTTCTACTCCCAAAGAAGCACCCAACTAATTTTTGAGATTCAACAACCAATCTGCAGTTAATTGGCGACTTTGGTTTGCCATATTTCCTGCAACTTGTTCCAAGGCTATTAGGAACCCTTCATCTATCCATTCTTTATCCTCTGCTAAAATATCCATCGCTTCCGCATGAGTCGCGCATCTTAACAGATCTGCAATTGTATTTAAATAAGTTTGGATTCTTGTTTCGTCCATATGACTTGCCAGTTGTGACTTGAGCACGTTCACTGATTTATAATTTTATTGTGCAAAATTCAACTAGGCATTGTTATGTCACTCAAGAAATAACTTTTAACGCGAAAACCTGGTCAGCGGGACCAGGTTTATCTAAAAGATTTCGTAGTGATCAAATTGGTTTTATCGTGAGGAAATACAAAGGTTTTACAATTAGGGTGGACAATAACACTAACAAACTCAGCATAAAAAACGTTTTTCCGCTTTGGGATTTGGCTTCGCCTTTGCAACCTTGGCGCTGTGCCACTTATCATGATACTTATGCTGATATTTGCTCGGGCTGATGACGGAAGGACACCGGGTCATTTACCCTTTTCAGTTCGGTTGTGCCTTGTTTGGTGTCCTATTTATTAAGTTACCACCCTATTATGGAATTGCCTGCAGTTGTTTACTGAACTTAACAACTGGAGTTTAGCTTCTTCGCCTAAGGCTATAGCCAACCCAAAAATGTGCTTGTCAGGGTTACTAGATCGTGAAAAACAAGATCCCCGACTCCTTTAAAAGTTGTCGGGGATCTGTGTCTCTCTATTTATGCGCTACGTGCAGGCACTTTCACACAAATCAAATAGGATTACTATAGAACTCCTCAATAACAGGACAGAGGCGCGATACTTTGCGCCTCTACATCGCAATTACCAATTCCACATACGTTGGTTATCGTCTAAATGGTCAGTCACAATCCGCCCAATAACATCTATTTGGTACAAGTCTTCAGTCGAAAGTTGAACAGAAGCAGCTTGAGCGTTTGCGGTTGCTTGTTCGGGATAACGCACACCAGCGATCGCATAACTCTGCGGTTGAGCTATTAACCATGCTAGTGCTAACTGGGCAAGGGTACAGTTGTGACGTTCCGCAATTGGGCGCAGTTTTTCCAAAGCTTGTTGAGCTCGTTCAAAATTTTCTCCCTGAAATAGCTTATTCTTGGCGCGGTTATCTTGTGGGTCAAATTTGTGACCAGCTTCAAACTTTCCTGTCAACAATCCTTGAGCTAGAGGTGAATAAGCAATGATCGCAATCTTATGTTCGATGCAATAAGGCATTGCATCTTTTTCTACATACCGCCAAAATAAAGAATAAGGAGGCTGCAAGCTATCAACACGTCCGTATTGAGATGCTTCTTCTAACTGAGTTTTGGAAAAATTGGAAACACCAATAGCCCGAATTTTCCCTTGCTTTTTCAGGTGGTTAAGAGCGTTCATTGTCTCCTCAATTGGAACAAGTTCAGAATTGAACGAACCAGCCGGCCAATGAATTTGATATAAGTCTATGTAGTCAGTTCTGAGGTTTTTCAAGGAATGCTCACAACACTCAATCACCTGGTTGTATTTGAGATGGTTAGCAAAAACTTTCGTGGCATACTCAACTTGATCGCGAACATCAGATAAAGCTTGAGCAACAATTCTTTCTGAATGCCCGTCACCATAAACCTCAGCAGTATCAACTGTTGTCATACCAGCTTCAAACCCTGCTCGTATTGCTTTAATCGAGTCAGCATCCTCAACTCCCACCCACATTTTTTTACCAGCTTGCCAAGTCCCCATGAGAATAGGCGTAATTTTGACATCCGATGTACCCAGCGTTCGCTTTTCCATAATTACTCCTTAATGGTTTAATTCATTTGTTGCAGACAGTGACATAGTGTATCGGTCTTGGCGTCAAAATAAATCAGAGTAACAGTAGATGCTTACGGAAGAATTAATTATGACGAATCATGCACTCAAAGAATGGGCAGTTGCTATCAATGCCTTAGAAACAGGCAAAACAATTATGCTCCTCCGCAAAGGTGGTATCCATGAACGTCATGGACGCTTTGAGGTTAACCACAAGCAGATTTTGCTTTACCCAACTTTTGAACATCAACAGCCTTTCTTGCTCAAACCCGACTATACTAATTTGGTGATTCCAGTCACACCTGGTTGGCATCCAGAAACAGTTGGTATCAGCAGTTGGGCTGAAATTACAGATATTTTTCCAGTGAGTGAGGAGTCAGTCGTTAATGCTTTACTTCCATTCCACATTTGGAACGAGTACTTTATTAGCGATCGCCTCAAATGGAAACCGCGTCAGCCATTATATATTCTCCTCTTGCGGACTTACAAACTCCCCCAGGAGCAAGAAATTCCCTATAGTAGCAAGTATGGTGGCTGTAAGTCATGGATTGACTTGCACGGGTTTATTTCGTTACAAGGATCACAACCAATCTTGTCTGATTCGATATACACCCAATTAGTTGCCCAAATTCGCGATATTGTCAGTGATAAATTATATGCTCCATCCATATAACGTAGGACTTACGCACTTTACAAATCAACTATTGTGTGCATGACGTTCAGCAGGTCTAGTTCCGTGCGCTTTTACTATAGTCAGATGAGCACAAAAATTTCCCATTTCGATCTCAAAAGTGCATAAGTTGATTTTGCTTGCATCTAATTAAAGAAGAAGGGAAAGCAAATAGTATGACGCATATAATCAGATTTTTGTCAATTCGTAAGTCCTATAACTGATAACTATCAAAAAAAGTACTCAAAAATACATCAATTTTTGTGAACCATAGGATAGCATTGGCTAAACGCAAAAGATGACTGCGTTTCTTTTCATAGCCTTTCGTCTGTAAAGCGTCTACGTCTTACATTCGCTTTGAATTGTGTGACTTGTCTTGAGGTTAACCGCAGTGAAAAATACAGAAAGTACCCCAAAAGGGCGATGTAGATATTGACAGATGTCTGTAAGTATGCTTCTAAGCTAACTAAAATAAATCAGGAGTTTGCCATGCATGGAAGAATGTGCTGGTTGTCAAAATTTGGCGACAGTGAGGAAAAAATTTTGCATTTGCAGACAGGACCAAATGAACCTTGGCGTCCTTACACAGCCTTTGGGCAACTTGCAGTTCCAGATTACAAAATACCAGGCGGTTCTAGGGGTTGGGCGACTTTCCAAAAATTGTTAAAAGCAGGTTGGACTTTGATACCAACTGCAAGAGCAAACGAATTCTCGTCCTCAAGGACTTCAGTTGAGTCATGAGTCAAGACAGAAGGTAGGAAAGTTTTTCACTTTTTACAAACCCCTAGGCGAACCTTCACCACGGGGATCAGCTGCGCCTTCTAAAGTTCCGTCTGGTGTTACGACAATCGAATTAACATTACCCCAAGGCTTAGTTTGTTTAATTCTGTGTCCCCGACGCTGCAACTCGGCAAGAGTAAGAGCTTCCAAACCGAAAGGTTCGACTCTTAGTTCATCAGGTAACCACTGATGATGTATGCGAGGTGCAGATACAGCCATGCCAGCATCCATCTTGTATTCTAGTACATTCAAGAGGATTTGCAAGACTTGTGTGATAATGTTACCTCCGCTAGGCGCACCCACTGCTACACGGAGGTGACCATTTTCAGTCACAATAGTGGGAGTCATGCTAGATAGAGGCGTTTTACGCGGTGCGATTGCGCAAAGCGCAGACGCCAAGGGTATCGCATTCGCCTCAGTTTCCACAAGCCCAAACACATTCGGGACTCCAGGCGCAGCAGCAAAATCATCCATCTCGTCATTCATCAGAATACCAGTTCCTGGTACCACAACTCCAGAACCAAAACCGTAGTTGAGTGTGAAAGTTAAGCTAACAGCATTGCGCTGTTCATCTACAACAGTTAGGTGGCTGGTTTGAGGTGATTCATATCGAGTCGCGTAGAACCCCACTCCTAACTTTTTCTTGCGTGCAGCCAGAGGAAGGCTATTTCTGACTCTGCGCTTGCCCAGACTTTGTTGGCGGAAAAGATACTGCAATAATTGGGGATCAGCGGAATTTGATGTAAATTGCTGTAGCGTTTTATAATCTGCTGGCTTGACTTCACTTGAAGGTGTAGCCCTTTCCATGTTGATTTATTGACGCCGTTTTTTGGCGTAAGCGAGGCTGATAAGTTGTGCTACAGGAACTTTGACAAAATCTAGATCGCCCAAATATTGTGAACGATCAGCGTAGGCGATTTTCATCGCTTCCACTATCAAGTGTAAGGCGTCGGGGTGGTGCCATCCTAAAGATTTTAAATCTGTGTCACCAATAATATTTAGAATTTCTAATAGGTGAACTCCTCCAGATGAAGGAGGTGGCATTGAGCAAATTTTAGCTTGGCGGAAGTTACCACAGATTGGAGTGCGCCAGACGGGCTTGTAAGATTTAAGATCCTCACGAGTTATCAAACCACCGTTTTTTGACATGTCGGAGCCGATACGCCGAAGGCGTCAATTTTTACTAACAAATACAAATCCTCGGCTCTTACCAGAAGCTGAGTCAGTCGTTGCCATAGCCTTCCATAAATCTGCTGTTTTCACCCAAACTGGTGGATATTTGTAACGAGAAACGTCCATAATTAAAAATCTATCTGTTTTTTCGTTATATGCTGCTAGAGGTGATATATGTCCACCTTTTTCTTGTCCAATGTCTTTACGTAAATAATTAACTAAAACGAAATTCCCTGGCTGTTTCAAATTTTCTGATACCAGTTTATTAAAATCTTGTAGGTTAGTATCACTTGCGTGGTAAACCTTAACTTTTACACCATAACTCCCTAATAATTGTCCCATTTTATCTAGCGTCATACCCATACGAGAAACAATCTCAGGTGCTAACACTTTTCGGGTAGCTTCGTTTGTAAAAAAGTTTTCTTGAGTGAACACATGGTAAGGAGAATACTGCGGCGCTTCTGGTGCTGGAATTTGCAAACCATTCAGCACCATAACAATACTAGCGACTCCACAATATGCCTGATTGTTTTGGGTAACAAACTGCATACTGAGTGGGAAGAAATCTTCTCTTGATTGACTTTCTAATAATAATTTTTCTCCTTCAGGCGAATTGAAGGCAATTAAAGTTTTAGGCAGAGTGAGTGTTTGAGCAAAGACACTTCCAGCAGCAATAACAGTACCTATGATCAAAGCATTGAAAGGTACTTTGCTTGTTTGGAGTAAAATATTCTTCATAGTAATCTCTTCTGAAAGAATTTATAATAAATAAACTCTACCAGAACGAGTGACGCATGAGATGATGATTAGGCTAAACCGTTGGCTTTGCGAAACTCGCTGACAACTTCCTTAACATCACGTAACTCGCCCTCAACTAAGTTGTTTAAGTGGCGCATTTGGGAAGCCGAAATTTTTCCACTAAGTTGGGCGATCGCCTTCCTTAATTCTGGATGCTTTTGCAATGTTTCTTTACGTACTATTGGCGTTGCTTCATAAGGTGGGAAATACTGCTTATCATCCTTTAGTACAACTAAACCTAAGCGAGATATTTGCCCATCAGTAGAATTTGCACTTATGATATTGACTTGCTTTTGTAAAAGCGCACGGTATAGCAATCCCAAATCCATAATCCGAGGAGACTGAGCAAAGTGTAAACCGTAAGTTTTAGACAATCCAGGGAAACCATCTTCCCTGTCCATAAATTCGTAACCAAATGCAGCGCGCCACTGAGGTGCATATTGAGCAGCTTCAGAGAGAGTTTGAATATTATAACGTCTTGCATCTTCACCGCTTATGATCATCGCAAATGTATTTTCAAAACCCAAAGATTTCATCACTTCCAAATTAAATTGCTGGGCATAAGCTTGTTTTAACCGTTGATAAACCTCTTTTGGATCGTTAATTACTCTTTGTTTTAAAATAGCAGTGAAAGCCGTACCTGTATACTCAACATAAGCATCAATTTTGCCAGTAGTTATAGCTTGATGACAAACAAAAGTACCCATCAAGTCGCGCAGTTCAACTTTTAAATTTGTTGTTGCTTCGATTTGCTGTGCTAAAAGTTCGCTTAAAATAGCCTGCTCACCAAGACCTTTAGAAGCAACAACAATATCACCACCACTTTTATTAAACTGACAGCTGACAATCCCCATTACCAAAGTAAAAGTTACAAGGAAAAAGGTGATTTTCTTTTTCATCTATAGGAATCCGGTTTGATTTGGTGAATTACAAAGTAGAGACGCTTAACAGGGAACAGGGAAGAAGTAATAAAAGTGTACCTAGCTTCGTCAAAAATCAAATACGAGTCCTATATCTATCTTCTTCACTATTGCTGAACTATAATTCGTTCTATTTTTTCTTCACTTGAAATTTTCCCTCCAACCAACCAATAGTAAAATCAGCAAGCAAAGCAATAGCGGCAGCCGGAATTGCACCAGCTAAAATTAACTGATTATTAACTGTTACAATACCACGAAAAATCAACTCTCCTAAACCACCAGCACCAATCGCTGCTGCTATAGTTGCAATTCCAATCGCAATAACCGTTGCCACCCGCACCCCTGCTAGGATAACACCCAGAGCCAAGGGAATCTCCACTTGAAGCAACAGTTGTTTATCAGTCATTCCCATGCCTCGCCCAGCTTCTATTATGGCTGGATCGACACCAGTAATACCCGTATAAGTATTCCGAATCAGTGGTAACAAAGAGTATAGTATTAGGGCAACAGCTGCGGGAACTGTTCCAATTCCGCCGATCACAGGTATGGGGATAAGCAAGCCAAAGAGTGCTAAACTGGGGACGGTTTGCATAATATTTGCAATACCAAGAACCGGTGCCCGGAGATTCTGTTGGCGAGTAATTAGTATACCAAGTGGGATACCTATCAGAGTCGCAATTCCAATAGAAATTGCTACCAACAGCAAATGTTCCAAACTATGTTCCAAGATTTGCGGAGCATATTTTATCAGGAAGAAGTTATTGATGTTCATAGGGCTGGTTTAAGACATTGCAGAAATGCGAGTGCTTCTGGGTGTTGAGAACCCTGAAATTCCTCTGGTGTACCCAACACTACTAATTTTCCTCCATCCATTAACCCAATTCTTGAGGCCAACAGAAATGCTTCTTGGATATCGTGAGTGACAAACACAACTGTCTTACCCAGTTCCTGCTGTAACCGTTTAAATTCTTGTTGTAGTTCTAAACGCGTGATTGGATCGAGTGCGCCAAAAGGTTCATCCATCAATAACACTGGTGGATCTGCGGCTAGCGCCCTTGCGACACCAACTCGTTGTCTTTGCCCTCCTGAAAGTTCATGTGGATATCTTTGAGCAAATTTTTCTGGTTCTAAACCAACTAAATCCAACAGTTCACGAACTCGTATTTCAATCTGTCTGGGTTTCCAACCTTGTAAAGATGGAACTAAGCCCACATTACGTTCCACTGTAAAATGTGGAAATAAACCTGTTTCTTGAATCACATAACCAATCTTGCGCCTAAGTCTAATTTCATCCCATTGAGTTGTGGGAATGCCATCAAATACTACCTTGCCTTGTGTAGGTATAAATAGGCGATTGATTAATTTCATTGTCGTAGTTTTGCCACTACCACTACGTCCTAGTAGTATCAGTGCCTCTCCCTGATGGATAGTAAAATTGAGGTTTGATACCAAAGGTCGATTATTCCGGCTAAAGGTGACATTGTCAAATTCGACAGCAATTTGGTTGTCCTGCGACATGGGTAACTTACAAGCTGGTTTTCTGTCATTATCTTCTGATTTTAGTCATATGGGGGATTCGATACTGCTGTAGTAACTGAACTGCCCAGACAGCCATACTTCCAATCTGAATTGTTAGGTAACAAACTATTTGTCTTGTTATCAAACAAGTGTCGTAAAGGTGTTGAGTAGATGTCGTTTTCACCTAAAGTGTGTTTTACATAATGGTTTTTTAGATACTTAACAGCCAAGAAAACCAGAAAACAATGTTATCTATTTGGCGAATCCCTGATAGAGCGTGACTATATAAGCATTATCTTAAGCGACACTAAAAACGTTAATAACGACAAATAATTTGTTACTCCACATCAGCAAGGGCAATCAAATCTGATCGTTTGATTGCTCTTGTCCAGAATCATGAGTTACGATTCCACAGGCTAAGCGTCCACCACCAGCTTCTGCTGCTGTTCCGCCCGCTTTTTGCTGATCCGGTAATAAGTGAATAATAATTGCACTACCATTTTCATCAAACAAAGTCACCGGACCTTCACTGAGGGTGACTCGACTAGTTAGCACATTGTATGTTGCATGTCCCTGTTCATCCACAACTAGGTTTGGCAAGTCACCTAAATGATATGGGTGGTTTGCTTCTACTGGAAGTTCCGAACCAAAAGGACCAGGATCAAAGTGTCCACCTGTGGTCGTAAAAGCAGGTTGGGCACTGGGTTCGCACACGCCCGCAGCATGAATGTGGAGTCCGTGCAAACCGGGAGTTAAGGTTGCTGGATTGCCTTGAATATTACCTTGAATTCGTACCAATCCATTATTTCGCTGCTTCAAGATTAAGGTGCCACTAATATCTGTACCTGTAAGCTCAACTCGTGCTCCTATAGGACTCTGCGCTATGGTGGGTTGCCCTGATGTAAGTGTGTAAATCAGCATCAAACAAACAGAGACTGCGAAAATAAACAGAGATTTTTTTGGTGAAAACTTAATCACTATGACCTCCTACGTTCATAGTAGATAACTTGATTTAGATTCTACACTGGGCAGGTATCCGAGTTGAATAGATAGTCTTTTATAAATTCTCAATGAACAAAAAATACAAGATATATACTGTAAAACAAGTATTGAGTCAAATGAGCTTCATGTAAAATTTAATATAGCTTTATTTTTAACTAACTATCCCAAATTATACTGGTTGCAAACAAGCACATCTTGGCAAAAAAATTAGCATAAGCTAATACAAAGATTTGCCAACAAAACCAGAAGAATTGAAAAAAAATGAGCCATGAATAATGGTATAAATAGTCGTTTGCCTGAGTTAGAAAAACTTACAAACACAACTCAAGCACGCATAGAAACCGAAAAGAGTTCTGCTCCTGCCTTGATGCATCTGCTATCAAGGCTCTTTTTCCTAACAAAAACTATTGTCAGCTTTGTCGCAGGGATGCTAAGTGGACTGATCCAACTGGGATCCAAATCTTTTAGGAGTATAAAAATAAAAAGGGGCACGACAATTGGTGCACTGGTGATGGCTGCAATCCTAGCCGGACATACTGTATCGGCACAGGTAACTGCACCGCCTCCGTTGAGTCAGGTAAAGGTTCCGCAACCAGATAATTTGGGGGATTTTATCAAGGATAAGGTAGCGGCGATCGCCCTAGGAAAATCTCTTTTTTGGGATATGCAGCTTGGCAGCGATGGCATCCAGTCCTGTGCCAGTTGTCACTTTAAGGCCGGAGCTGACAGCAGATCCAAAAACCAGATCAACCCAGGTCGGATTAACCCAGATCAAATAGATATAACTTTCAATACGGGAGGCAGTCCAAACTACCAGTTAACGTCAGGAGATTACCCATTCCATAAGCTGTCGGATCCAAATAACATCTCATCGACCGTTGTGTCCGACAGTAATGACGTCACTGGCTCTCAAGGGGTTTTTCGGTCAGAATTCGTTGACATTGTTCCAGGCAGTGACAAGGACAAAGTAACTCCTAAAAAGGATGATGTCTTCAATGTCAATGGCACGAACGTACGTCGGGTAACGCCGCGCAATACACCGTCGGTGATTAACGCTGTGTTCAACTTTCGTAACTTCTGGGATGGACTGGCTCAGAACACCTTCAACGGGGTGAATCCCTTGGGTTTGAGAGACCCTAATGCTTTTGTTTTGAAAGCAACCAGTCCGAGGCAGCTCGAAGATGTACGAGTCAGTCTCAATAATTCGTCTCTAGCTTCACAGGCGGTGGGACCGCCGCTTAATGCCTTCGAGACGGCATTTGAAAACACCACTATCATCGCGCCGTTTCGGGTTGCGCAGTCCGAAACAAACGAGGACACAGTTACGGTGACTGACGCACAAGGTCGGACTGTTGAGAATAAACCTGATTCGCAGGCGTCCCAAAACAGCCAAAGCACTACCAACACACCTGATTCCTCAAGGCAACAACCTTCGACATCAAGTCCGACGCCTTTAAAAAGGTTTGGTAGAAAACTCGGTAAGAAGCTACTTGCCCTAGACCCGCTTGCGAAGCAGATTGTGGCTTATGATGACAGCGTTTTAGGTTCTTTAAGCAGATCGTCGCGTTATTCGTCCAAACCAGGTCTGAGAAAGTCCTACGAGGCGTTGATCCGGGACGCCTTCAAACCGGAGTGGTGGCAATCAAATGTGGTCATCCGAGTTGATCCAAAAACTGGTGAGCGAACTTTCCTCCGTAAGCCGAAGAACCGCTTAAGCACAATCGAATACACACAGATGGAATATAACTTCTCGCTGTTCTTTGGGCTAGCAGTTCAGGCGTACGAATCAACTTTAGTGTCTGCTGATACACCGTTTGACCAGTTCTTAGCTGGGAATACTAGCGCCCTGACTTCCCAGCAACAGCAGGGGTGGACTATTTTCCAGAGCAATGGCTGTATTGGCTGCCACGCAGGATCGGAATTGACCGCCGCTTCAGTGAGTACCGTCGCTCAAAGGAAACGAATCGGACGTGCGCCGATACCTGGGAACCCTGCTGAAGACACTGGCTTCTTCAGGATTGGTGTCAGACCCAACAACGAAGACCCCGGTTTGGGTGCTCTTGATAGGAGTGATAAAGACGACTCAGGAAATCCCCTGGGCAATCCGCTCTCCGAGGCACGGCTAGCTCAGCAGGGTAAATTTAAGCAGCTCCTCGGCGAAGATCCCCCTACCCTCAATCCACCGCTAAGTTCTAGTGAAACGGTGATTGCAGACGGAGCGTTTAAAGCACCTGGACTCCGCAATGTGGAACTCACTGCCCCCTACTTCCACAATGGAGGTCAAGCGACCTTGGAGCAAGTAGTTGATTTTTACAGCCGGGGCGGCGACTTTGGCGGTTTGCCCGTGCTGAACCTGAAACCAGAGGATAAACAGGCGCTAGTTGGCTTTTTGAAAGGGCTGACTGATGAGCGAGTCCGCAATCAAAAAGCGCCCTTCGACCACCCGCAACTGTTTGTTCCTAACGGACATCCAGGAAATCAATACTCCGTCACCATCGACCCCAACGTAAAAACCAATGACGGTACCACGCAAGCTACGGATTCTCTGTTGGAAATCCCCGCTGTCGGTCGTAACGGTGGCAATCCTCTGCCAAACTTCTTGGCAACCTCTTGAGGAACTGACGTAGTTCATAACTGAAAAAAGCCTGGTTTTCCAGGCTTTTTTATGGGGCAATCATTGTTTATAGCAGTTGCCAGGTAGATTAAGACATTAACGAATGAGAAAATACGGAAACCACGGGACAATCACACGCTGCTCCCTGCTATATAATGTCAACGCTCTAGGACAACGTTTGAAGTTTGTTCATCACAAATGCTGTCAGTGGAGTTATGCTCCGTAGGCTGTACACTAAATCCCCCAATACGCCAGTTGTCTGCCATGCCTTTGATAAAACTGGCGATGGGTATCGCAACCAACAAACCTAGCACTCCTCCCAGTTTTGTTCCCAATAACAAAGAAATGACCACCCACACAGGATTTAAGCCAGTCAAATTCCCCAAAAGACGCGGAGCAACAAAATTACTATTGACTTGGTCAATCATCACTGTAATAGCTAAGACTTCAACCCCTAGCCAAAAGTTTTGCAATCCCAGCAACAAACTAACTATAGCGATACCTATGCCTGTACCAAAGGGAAATAAAGAAAAAAATCCAATCACCAGACCAAACAATAAAGCCAAAGGTATTCGTAGCGCTATAAATACAAGTATCAGAATAACCGCTAGCAAAGCAGCGACTGTTGCTTGACCGATAAAGTAATTTTGAAAGTCTTCACGCAACAATTGTCGTACTTGCGAACCAGTATGAGGCGGAAACCACTGAAAAATTCCATCCCAAAGACGTTCTCCATTTAAGACTAGGTAGATTGTCAACACAACCGTCAGTAGCACGTTAAGCAGACTACCAATGGTATCCACCGCAATACCAAGAATTTGACCTGTAAAGGACTGAAGTTGATTGGAGAATCTGTCTAACAGTTGAGTTAAAATGCCACTTAAATTAACCGGAAGCTGTTGGGTTGCAGCCCAGTTTTGGAAAGCTTGAAGTTGTTGCGCTCCAGAATCAATCCAACTTGGTAAAAAATTAGCTAGTTCGTTAAGCTGTTGCAGAATCAAGGGAAATAAGGTGAAAGTCAAAGCCACGACAAGTACTACAGTTAACAACAACACGCCTCCCACGGCTAAGTTGCGTTTAACCCTTTGTTTTTGGAGAAACCGAATTGGATAGTCCAGAACAAAAGCTAGCAAACTGGCGGCGACAAAGATATTGACCAAAGGTTGAAAATACTGCACAACCTGAAGCAATACCCAACCGTTGAGTGCAATAAGGGGAAACGCTAAGCCCAAACTTAACCATTGCGGTAGTTTGTAGTTACTCATTAGTCATTAGTCAGAAAAACACTTGAGCTATGAGAGGATTTATTCTGTCTCTCCATAAAATCTAACAGAATTCTTTGATGCACAGGCCCAAAGGGTCGTACGTCTTTTGACACAGAAGAATAACTCGTACCTAGACAAATGTCTTCTGGTGTCATTAAACCCATATCCCAACCTTCGTTGAGAACCAATTGGTTTAATTCTACTGTGAGTGGTGCACAGAACACATGACGAAAAACTCTTTCATCAGGATAACAGCCAAACTTGGAAAACGTTGATGGTAGAGTGTAGCCAATTTCTTCTAAAATTTCCCTTTGTACTGCAACCTCAGGGGTTTCACCCAGTTCAATGTGTCCACCAAATAGCGCCCAATGACCGGGATAGAGAATATTGGGGTTATTATCCCGCAACTGCACGAGAAACTTGTCTTCTTGGTAAAGAATGGCGATCGCCACTTCGGTTGTCATATTCACTCCTTATAATAAAGCCCTCGCACAGCAAGGGCTTCATCTGTTATTTAGCTATACTACTTAGGAGCGCTAAAGCCAGCCTTTCCAGCTGTGGCTACATCCGCAAAGCAGATATCTGGCTTGACCTTTGCGTAATCAGGTGACTTGGGAGCATGATATATATTGCCACGCTTTTTCGTCACTTTGCCTTTAACAGGAGCACTGCTGGGACAGGTAGTTTCTCCTTGTGGCTTAACGCCTAACTTTTGAGCTTCCGCTGAAAGTGTTCCCTCTGTTGAGGTACTAGCTCCACCAGACGGAGCTGTTGTAGATGTGGATCCGCCAGATTCGCTAGATGGAGAAGAAGTGTTACTTGACTCTTCAGCCTTATTCCCGCAACCTGAAAGGACTAAGATAGTCAACAATGCGATGGACATTATCCATCGATGTTGCAACGGATGTTTCATAGCTTGTTCTTTTTGCCGAAATGTAGAAGTGAAACCCTATTTAACCAACACTAACTTGATCACTTTGTACGTCTGTTGCACCAGTTACACCCTGAGCAACTTGTACCAATTGGTCGAGAATATCTTGACTGGGAACTGACCCTTTGAGAACAACTGTACCGCCTGTTTGTGCTACGTACAAGGAGTCAATATCATCAAAAGAGCCGTCTTCATCAAAAGCTAGAGCAACCCGCTTTGCCAGACCACTCTGGTCGTACTCTCCATTTAACCCCAATCGCTCTGGAGCAATGCTTTCTTCCCCGCCTGTTTCCTCTGGCGCTGCTGCTGGCTCAGGATTCACTTGAGCATCTTCAGGTTTTTCCAAGCCAAAAAGTCGTTGTAACCAACCCATAAGTTTTTTCTCCAAATTTAAAACACTTTCATTCACTTGGTCTATTTGAAATCAGGGTTATTTTTTTCTCAACAACCCGCACAGTTTTGTATTCTCTACCATTTGTTAATCAATTGCCTAGTGATTTGGAACACAAAAAACAACCCTGCTTTTAAACCAGAGTTGTTGCTTTATGAAAAGGCAGCAAATCATTATAGTCAACAACTCGAAAAGTTGTTTCTTTCTTTATACTGAAATCTGTCTCAGTTGTCTCTAAAGCAACGTTAATCAATGATGACTTAACAAGATATAGCAGATACGTACAAAAAATCCTAAAGAAAAAATAAACTTTTAAATGTGTCAGAATTCTCGTTCAGATGCTTTTCTTTTCTTACGGGGTATGTGTCCTTTATTTTACGAAGATTAGTCCGGCGGTACAGTTTTAAACGCAGCGCCTGCTGTTTGGATCTGTGGAGACTTGCATTTGGAGAACTTTGGTAGCTACAAGGGGGAGAATCGACTGGTATTGCAGTTGCCAGGTAGATTAGGACATGAACTAATTAAGAGTTAAGCGTTAATAGTTAAGCGTTCCCTAAAATTCAGCGATCGCAGATGAACTCATAGATTTTGCCGCCTCTACTCAGTGGCGCAAACCTTTACTCGATTATGCTCGTGCTTATTCTGCTCAGATACACAAAGATTGTAGTGCTATTTGTGCCGCTTTTGATACTGCCTCTAGCGCTTAAGTTTGTTAGCTAAATCTGCCCCAATTACAACAGTCACATCAGAGAGAATATCTCCCACAGAAGCAACCATAACCTGACCTGTACCAAGAGTACTGCTAACTGCGTTTGCAGCTTCCGGATTACCATGTTGGGCAATAATTTGAGTTCGTCCACCCGAGTCTACCCCTGTATCAATCTCATGATGAGTGACGTAAACGTTTCTAAAACCATGTTTTTTGAGAATGGAGACTACGGTTTTTTCAACTTCCGGTTGTTTTGTTGCATTTTCTACAGCAATTCTCAATGTCTGGGGCGCAACTGAGTTGACTTCACTGTCTAGAGCACTGGGAGTTTGGACATCAAAATAACGTGATATAATACTAGCTGTGGCATCGGGGTCGGAAATCCAGTAACTACGTTTGTATTCTTTGTTGCTACTAAACCGCCCAGGAAGCATAATTAAGTGCATCTGGTGGCGATTGTTTGTTGCTACAGTTTGAGCGATCGCCAGTATCTCCTCCACCGACAAGTCAGTCTCCACATTCTCTTTGACTACCTGCATAATTTGAGGCACTTTTGCAATAGTTCCAGGCTGAAGCGCTGTACGTAAAATTTCTCTAAGCACTTCTTGCTGACGCTGCACGCGACCAATGTCGCCTAAGGCATCATGGCGGAAGCGGACGTACTCCTGTAAATGTTGCCCATTCAGTTTCTGCCTTCCGGGGGAAAAGTGGATGTTTAGATGTTGCGTGTGGTCTATGTAGTCCATTTTTTTGGGAACATTCATTTCGACTCCCCCCAGTGCATCGACCAAATGAATAAACCCTTCAGTATCAACTCGGATATAGCGGTCAACCGTAACACCATTCAACAACTGACTGACAGTTTCTGCCGCCATTTTTGGTCCACCGCGCACGTTGGCATCATTGATTTTATCGATACCGATATCTGGTAAGTGCACGAGCGTATCCCGTGGAATTGATAGAATATTGATTTGATGGCTATCTGGCAGTAGTCGCACCAGCAGCAATGTATCACTGTTACCAGCTAGTGCTTCAGCAGGAGTAAACTTTCCTTGGTGCGGATGTCCTGAGTTATCGATACCGAGAATCAGAATGTTAACGGGATGTTCCAGGGTTGCAGGGATAAAACCTGTCAAGCTTGCAGGACTGTGAGGTAAGTGAGAGGCAGCATAATTTTTCAAGGGAGTTAAATTCAACAGAAGAGAAAAAAATGCTCCTGAAGCTATAGATATCAGTGTGATCATTCCCAAATAAAATGGCAATCGCTCCATATTCCATTTCCGAGGGTTATCTTTTTGTGTCACTTCTCACCTGCAAGCTATCTAGAAAATTTAATGTAATATTTTTAACAAATTAACATAAGCGTCAGTCGCCAGGAGGAACCAGCACGTGATCAGGCAAACCCTACAGTAGGCGTCTGGTGAGACCAGCGCTGCAGGAGGGGAGCCACTGCGTTGGACGGGTTTCACAGGCTTAGACGCCCGGAGGGCGGCTTCCCGAAGGGTAGCATGTGGCGTTTTCCCGACCTAGGCGACTGGCGTATGCGCAAAGCGCACGCCCAGAGGTCTAAAGCGCAGCGAGACCGTTCGGCACGGGGCCGTGCCCGTTAGGCGCAGCCGTGGCGTTAGCCATAGGGCTCAGGTCTTTCCCGATAGCCGTAAGGCATGGCGTTAGCCATAGGGCGTTCAGAATGAACATAGTAGCGATTCTTAGTCTCGTCTTGGGTTTAAATCTCCAGTTTCAATGGGGGATGCCTACAATTGGTTGGAATCCAAATCCCGCTAGCGTAAATGATTCTGACGGATGATTTTGACTCCTGGATTCTTTCTTTTAACTTTTTATCAATCAGATCACAACAGTATCAGCTTTATTTATGTCAACTTAGGTAAATTATGTCATTCTCATGCGATCAACCTCCTAAAAAGTGCTAGTTTGCCACACGTCATACTGTCGCCATTCATTAGTCACAGCAACAACACAAGCACAGGTTAATTTGTCTGTAATTTATTTGCAAACAAATTCATTAAACCAGTTAAATTATGCTTTCTCTTATAGTGGCGACTACAGGCTGTGCCAACGGTAGCGAGGTTAATCTGGACTTTACTAGCTTAGGCTGGATTGATGTGATTATTTTGGGTATTGTCCAAGGAATTACAGAACTCTTACCGATAAGTAGTACTGCTCATATGCGGATAGTACCTACTTTATTAGGACTGCAAGATCCTGGCTCTGCTTTTTCAGCAGCAATGCAACTAGCCAGTTTAACAGCTGTTTTGAGTTATTTCTGGAAAGACTTAAAAAAATTGACGGGAGAAACGGTAAGAGCAATAACTGGGCAAGACTATCAATCGAGTTCTTTTCGGCTCATGCTGGGTTTGTTGCTAGGAACTTTACCCATTAGTGTTGCAGGTTTACTACTTAAACCAATTCTCAACGCCTGTGACTCCCCAATGCGAGGTTTGGTTGTCATTGGTGCAGCATCTATTGTGATGTCTTTGCTGCTGGCGATCGCGGAAAAACGAGGAGAACGCGATCGCACTTTTGAAAAAATTACCCTCTGGGATGGAATTTGGGTAGGGGTTGCTCAAGCCTTTGCCCTGATACCAGGCGTTTCTCGTTCTGGTTCCACTCTCACAGCTGCACTATTTTTAGGGATGGAACGGGAGACAGCCGCAAAATTTTCTTTTTTGTTGGGCTTACCAGCAGTGATTTTAGCTGGGGCTTTGGAATTGCATACTCTTTTCAAAGCAGGATTGAGTGGGGCTGGTTGGTTGACACTTCTTATCGGCTTAATCTCTGCCAGTATTTCTGCTTTTGTAGCAATTTGGGGACTTCTACGCTACTTGGAAAAACACAGCACTTTGATTTTTATCTTTTATCGCTTTGGGATGGGGATATTTTTGATAGTGGCTGTCATTTCAGGTTGGTTGCCCAATTGATGAGTCATTTCATATCCGGTAAATTAAGCATAACAGGACTTACCCAAGGGAAACGTAGTTGTGTCATTGCGACGAGGAGTGCGCAATCTCACAGTCAAGTTCATTAGTAACTCGTGCGTAATTACATAATATAAGTCAGGAGTGCATTAAATGTAGGATTGTCCAAAGGGGCCAAGCCAAGAGTTGCTGACATCAAATGTTAAGTTGTAAAAAATGCTGATTATGTCAAAATTTTTGAATTGTGCCTCCCACTGCTTTGTACACAATGCCAGAAACTTTGAAAAATTTTTTGGCATCTCAGGACTGATTGATTGTACAATAATCGATTCAAATGGAATAACCATCCGCACGGCATCATGAATAGAGAATGGAGACAGCGGTATTATGAATGACTGGAATTTGCCCTGGGAAGGCGGATGCCGTTGCGGACAACTGCGGTTTAAGGTGAGTGCTGCGCCTTTGCTTACTATGGCTTGCCACTGCACGGGTTGCCAGCAAATGACAGCTAGCGCTTTTTCTTTAAGCGTCGCGATCCCAAGCGTTGGCTTCTCGCTACTGAAAGGTCAGCCGGTTATCGGCGGCTTGCACGGTGCGGCTCGCCACTACTTCTGCCCGCACTGCATGAGTTGGATGTTTACTCGTCCGGAAGGAATAGACGAATTCGTTAACCTTCGGGCGACGATGCTGGACGATGCGTCATGGTTCATGCCATTCATCGAAACTTGGACGAAGGAAAGGCTGTCATGGGCGACGACCCCCGCGGTTCATAGCTTCCAGACCTGGCCCGCTTACGAAGAATATCCAGGACTGATAGAAGAATACGCCCAGCTAGCGTCGAAACCTGTACGATGACTGCAACTTGTATGAGATGCCAAACCTTTGTGCAAATTTCCGAATTTGTTATATGAGTCGGAACTTCGCCATTTTTCTTATAGGATGATATCGTTCTCCTCGTTTTGCTGGGAGCTTCTTTGAGCTAGATGCTCTCAGAGTGTTTAAAAATAAATATTTTATATTATCACTCTTCATCTATATACACTTCCCCATATTCTTTGTCTCCTAGAGGAATACTCTGATAACGAACTTTACCCTTAATCACCACTTGTACTCCCTGGCGTAGACCAGTTTGATTGGTGATCACCCAAATTTTTCCTGTCGAATCATTAATTTGATATGCATATCGATTGAGAAGAGGAACTCTCTTTTCTACCTTACCTTGTACGTAAAGTGTTTTACCATCCTCTTGTTGTGCTTTTAAGTCCTGAATTTGGGTGATGTTGGCTCCTATGGCATTTATGCCCAAGTACCCTAAACTACCACAACTGAGTAGTCCGACTAAAAGCAAAAGACTTAATCCCAAGCGTGTGAGTACGGCAAAGCTCTGGCTATCTAATACTGAGAAGTTTAACTTTTTCACTTTTTGGATAATCTATATCATCTATTGAGCCAATTTTGGCATCAGTGCTTGACTTGTGACAATTTTCATTTAGAAAGTAACTATCAATACTTTGTCTTTCGGTATCAAAAACACTTAACAAACAGCTCAAAAGCGGAGCCAAAGACTGTCAAGCTCCGGTCATGCCAGCGCAGTATTTAAAATAAATTCTGTGTACGATTAAGTTTAAGATTGTAAGCTCGCCATTTTTAACAGAAGAACTCAGGGGTTAAGCAAAAAAGTGAATGTTGCTGAATTAGTCACTGTTTCAATTATTCTGCTACTTGTTGCTACCTGTGTAGCTTTGCTGACACGCTGGCTGCGAGTCCCTTATGTTGCGGGTTTAGTTTTAGCAGGCTTAGCAATTACAGAACTTCTACCACGGCGCATCGGTTTAAACGATTCCCTGATTTTGAATCTGTTTTTGCCGATTCTGCTGTTCGAGGCAGCTATCAATACTGATCTCAGCCGCCTCCGCAGCACCATCAAACCAATAGCCTTGCTAGCCGGACCTGGGATTGTGATTTCCTCTGGTATAACAGCAGCGCTGTTGAAATGGGAACTAGGACTGAATTGGACAGCAGTATTACTGGCAGGGGTGATTTTGGCAATCACTGATACCGTTTCCGTGATTGCTGTATTCAAGGAAGTGCCTGTCCCTCCCCGTCTTTCCACCATAGTTGAGGGAGAGAGCTTATTTAACGATGGAGTGGCGCTAGTTTTATTTAGCTTAATTGTAAAAATTCATGACGTTGGCTCACTGACAATCCTCAATGGATTACAAGAATTGTTTGTGGTCATTGTTGGTGGAACCGTGGTGGGGCTTGCTGTGGGTTATTTGAGTACGAGTTTATTTGTTCGCTCAGATGAGCCGCTCAGTAGTATTTTACTGACAGTGGCTGTGGCATTAGGAGCATTTCAAATTGGGCAATCTTTCAGCGTTTCTGGTGTGGTAGCTGTGGTTGTTGCGGGATTAATTGTTGGAAGTATTGGACTTTCAAGTCAAATATCAGCTTCTACTCGATTGCCGTTGCTCAGCTTTTGGCAGTCTATCTCTTTTGGTGTCAATAGCTTTATTTTCCTACTCGTGGGTATAGAAGTTGATTTACTCACTCTCTGGAGAACTCTGCCCGCAGTGTTGCTGGCGATCGTTGCTTATCAAGTGGGGCGCATACTTTGCGTCTATCCGCTGTTAGCTATATTACGTTGGTTTGACCGGCCAATTCCGTGGCGCTGGCAGCACGTCTTGTTTCTTGGCAATATCAAAGGTTCTCTTTCTATGGGGTTAGCACTCAGCATCCCAACAACAGTAACAGGACGAGAACAAATCATTGCCATAGTATTTGGGACAGTGTTGCTGTCCTTACTCGGGCAGGGAGTGAGTTTGCCGTGGATAGTGAAACGTTTGCACTTGTCCCAATTTTCAGAATCTCGTCAGCACGTTGAAGAATTACAAGCCCAATTAATCACAGGTAAGGCAGCGCAAGATGAATTAGATAGTTTGTTAAAGTCAGGAATATTACCAAAAGCCATTTACGAAGAGATGCGCTCAGCTTATCAGGTGCGAGTCGCAGGAGCAGAAAAAGCTTTGCGGGAATTGTACAATCGTCGCCCAGATGAATTTGATCTTAAAAGTGATGGACACAGGAAACTCGAAGCCATTCGCCGCCGTTTACTATTGGCAGAGAAAGGAGCACTCAACGACGCAATACGTAAACAAATTCTTTCAGAAGAAGTTGTACAACAGCGACTTAAAAATATTGATGAGCAATTGCTCGCGTTAGAAGATGATTAGTCGCTGTGAAGAAACACAGGGGTGTAGGGGTGTAGGGGAAAAAGGTGTTTCTTTGATTCGTAGCGGGTGGCGTGCCTGAGAGTGGGGACTACTCTAAAGGAGCAAAGCGCTTTAACAACAGGGCTAAAACAATCATAGGTAAGCCTGCTGCAAGGCAAATTAAACCTTGAGCTAAACTCAGTGGTGCTGTATCAAATACTTGATTCATAATGTTCCACTGGCTAAAAAGGACTTGCAGAATAACAACAGTGACAATACCAATTGCGGGCGCATAACCAATGGATTTTGTTTTTCCCCTAAGCTTAGCAACAACTGAGGGTAAGAATTGGCTGATTCCTAGCAGATAGAAGATTTCCGCTGCAACTAAAGCGTTAATCGCCATTGTGCGGGCTAAATTTGTATTGCCCGTAGTTTGTAGTATCCATTCATATACGCCAAAGATAACAATCCAGTTCAAAATAGAAACTGTCAGGACGCGCTTGAGCAAACTGCCTGAAAGTAAAGGTTCATTGGGGTTGCGTGGGGATAAGCGTTTGACGTTGGGAGATTTCGGCTCAAAGGCTAACGGTAAGCACAGGGCAACGCCACTTACCATGTTTAGCCATAGTATTTGCACGGGTATAATTGGCAGGGTTGCTGCAAAGAACATACCAATCAAAATCGTCATGGCTTCCCCGCCGTTAATTGGTAAGATGAAGGCGATCGCTTTGAGCAGATTTTGATAAATTGTCCGACCTTCTTCAATCGCAGCTTCTATTGAGGCAAAATTATCATCTGTCAAAATCATGTCAGATGCTTCCTTGGCAACTTCGGTTCCAGTTATCCCCATAGCGATACCGATATCTGCTTGGCGTAAAGCCGGAGCATCATTGACACCATCTCCGGTCATTGCTACAATTTCACCTTTGGATTGCAGAGCTTCGACTAGCTGCAGTTTCTGTTCCGGTGCTACACGCGCAAAAACCATACTATCCTCTACTACTTGAGCGAGTTGCTGCTGGTTCATCCGAGCAAGTTCCTGTCCTGTGAAAACACGTAAAATTTGAGTTTTTTTTATACCAATTTTTTGAGCGATCGCATCAGCAGTTAAGGCATGATCCCCCGTAATCATCTTCACTTGAATGCCTCTTGATTTGCAGGCTTTGACGGCAGTAATTGCTTCAGGTCGGGGAGGGTCAATCATGCCTTGTAGACCGAGAAAAATTAATTGCTCGTTGATATCAGAATGATCTACAGAGTGCTGGTTCTTTCTTACAAGTTTTTTAGCAAAAGCTAGCACTCGTAAACCTTTTTGTGCCATTGCATTAACTTGTTGCTCCACTTGTTTGGAGTCTAGGTGAGTAACTTTCCCGTGTGTGTCAAGCATCCGCTCGCAGCGATGGAGAATTGCTTCCACTGAACCCTTAACATAGATAACCTTGTCTGAGTTGATTTCATGCAAAGTTGCCATGTATTGAAATTGAGATTCAAATGGGATCGCGTCCACTCTAGGCATTTCCCGCTCAAATGCTGATTGGCTCAAACCTGCTTTACGAGCAACGACAATCAACGCTCCTTCTGTTGGATCTCCAGCCACTACCTGCTGTCCGTCTTGTTGTTGTATGTGAGCGTCATTGCACAACAGTCCTGCTAACAAGCATTCATATAAAGCCGAATTATCGGTCACATCAACAGGTTGTTCATTTAGTAAGATTTCACCCTCTGAGGCATAGCCCACACCACTCACTACATAATGCTTGCCACTGATAAAAATATCTTGAACTGTCATTTGGTTTTGAGTGAGTGTGCCCGTTTTATCAGAGCAGATAACAGTGGTACTGCCTAAAGCTTCTACCGCTGGCAATTTCCGAATAATCGCATGGCGACGAGCCATACGAGAAACACCAATCGCCAAAGTAATTGTGATAATTGTAGGTAACCCTTCTGGAATCGCACTGACTACTAAGGCTACAGCTGCTTTAAAGCCATCAACCACAGATTCTCCCCGCCCTAAACCAACAGCAAATGTCAGTGCGGCTAGTACCAGAATAACGTAAAGCAATTTTTTGCTAAATCTATCGATCTTGCGTGTTAGTGGTGTTTCCAAGTCTGTAGTTTGATCGATCAACTGTGAGATCTTGCCTGCCTCAGTTGTTGCGCCGATCGCCACAACCAAACCACTTCCCCGTCCAGAAGTCACCAAACTGCCAGCATATGCCATATTCGTTCGCTCTGCCAGTGGGATATCGCTTTCAAGTGGATCGACTGCTTTCTCAACCGCAATAGATTCCCCAGTCAAAGCCGACTCGTCAACTTGTAAATCCCGGACTGTGATCAGCCGCAAATCAGCTGGTATTCGATCACCAGAGGACAGGACGACTAAATCACCTGGGACTAAGTCGTTGGAGGGAATAAGTGATTTTTGACCACTGCGGATAACAGACGCCTCTGTTGTGGTCATTTCTGCCAACGCTGCGATCGCACTTTCAGCTTTAAATTCTTGGATAAAACCAATAATCGCGTTAAGCAGTGTCACAGCAAAAATGACCCCAGCATCTACCCAATCTTGGAGTAAAGCCGTGACGACTCCAGCTACCAACAAAATATACAACAGGGGTTGGTTAAATTGCAGAAGAAAACGCCACAAAGGATTTTTCTTTTTCTGGCTAGATAGTTGATTAAGACCAAAACGTTCCTGTCGTTGAGCCACTTCATTTGAAGTCAGACCATCTTTTTGATGGCTATCTATATGCCGCGCTACCTCAGCAGGAGAGATATTATGCCATACAATTTCCAACGAATCCTTAATAGCTGTTGTCATAGTGCTCCCTGTTTTTAGTTTAAGATTGACAATACAAATTTCCGGCTAAAACTCGATTGAGATACCGCTAATGTTCGCCGACGAAGAGCGTTTGTTCGTTATTTATTGGAAATATCAAAAACACACCAATTCTCAATACCGCACTGTTTTAAAATGGGTTCGGCACGATTAATCTCTTTATCTGTGCCTTTGACTGTCAACAAATAATCTTTTTGGTGTTTTTGGTCATCATAAAGTTGAGCGGCTTTTTCAGGATCAAACCAACCCCGTAATGCGCCAATTAAACTGCCAGCAGTTGCACTCCCCAAAAGAGCAAGTAAAACAGATTCTACTGTCAGCACTGCACCAAGCCCTGGAATTAGCAATACAGCAAAACCTCCGGTTAAGGCAAGTAAACCTCCCGTAGTAGCCCCCGCGATCCCGCCTGCAGCCGCCCCTTGGGTTGGAGTAATCCTACGTTCAGTCGTGTCGGTGCCATTAGGTTCAGGTTTTTTAGTGACTACAGAAACTTTATGCATTGGGAAGTCAATACTTCTCAATTTGTCAAGTGCCTGTACCGTACTGTTACGGTTGGCAAATGTACCAATCGCGTGATGAAGTTGATTAAAAGTCATTTGCTGCTAAAAAAGTTCTGATCAACCAAGATTTTTCGTGTTGTCTGGGTTCTCTTTAAATATGGACAACAAATGTGATCAGAAAGTGATCGTACTCAATTTGTACGATGAGAAAATTCAAATTATAAAGAATAGAAACACCACTAGTAGTCGGCCACAGCAATTTTGCGGGGTGAAATAAAAAACCGCGAAGGCGCAAAGAGCGCAAAGGAAGAGGGAAAGAAGACTAGGAGCGAAAATTGCTTCAGCCATTAAAGTTTTTGTGGTGAAGTACTAGTGGAAGACGTGGAGAGTTTTGGACTTTTGTATCATGAGTAAAGCGATTCGATCGCAAAGACGTATCATCATCACAACGCCTTATGCGCATCTTAGTAGTAGAGGACGATTCAGAACAGTTAGAGCCATTACACGCTGTACTGTCGGAAGCCGGATATATAGTGGATGGCGTTGAAGACGGAGAAACTGCACAATGGCTGTTGTCCCACAAAGAGTATGATCTGTTGATTTTGGACTGGATGTTGCCGACAATCAGCGGGTTGAGTCTTTGTCATCAGTATCGTCAAGCAGGTAAAACTGCACCCGTGCTGATGCTTACAGCCAAAGACACTACGCTAGATAAAGTGACAGGTTTAGATGCTGGGGCAGATGATTTTTTGGTTAAACCTGCGGATCTGGTAGAACTTTTGGCACGGGTACGGGCTTTGGGGCGGCGATCCCCTCAATGGCAGGGAGATACCCTCCGCATGGCAGATTTACAACTGCACCTCAATCGCTTAACAGTGGAACGAAATCACGCTACTGTGGAGGTATCGCCCCGTGAAGCTCAACTGCTAGAGTACTTGATGCGTCACCCTAATCAGATTTTAACCCGCAGTCAGATAGAAGACGCGTTGTGGGAATGGGGTATGGAACCTGAAAGCAATGCTTTAACTGTACTGATACGCAAGTTGCGGCATCGGTTGCACTTAGTTGGTGCAGAAGATTGGATTAAAACAGTCTACGGTATGGGGTATACCCTCAAACCCCCCAACAGAGTAGAGTAGAGAGCCCAGAGCGAGTATTTTAATGATTGCTAGTTTTTTACTCGATAGCTGACTACCATTGTGGCATTTTCAGGAGACAGTCCTAGCTCTTGAACAATCATAGCTTTTACAGAGCTTAATTCCGTGACTGGAAACTCGAATTCTAACTGTTTGAGTACCGAGTCTGCGGTTTTGACCTCAACTTTGGTTAACCCCTGATCCTTATTGATGTCAGCTAAAATTCCTAGCGCTTTGACTGCAAGCCGCACCTGCATTTGTGTATTAGGTTGCAGAGTTTGTACTTTGGCAGACACTCCCAGTTCTTGAGCAATCATGGTTTTTACATTGCCTAATTCTGTGACTGGAAACTCGAATTTTAACTTTTTAAGTACAGAATTAGCTGTATTGAGTTCAACTAAGGTATGTTCCTGCTCCTTTTCAATTTCAGCTTTGATGACTCGTACATTGACCTGAAGCTGCATTGTTAGCGTGTGTGTTTCAGCTTGAAGCTTGTCTGCTGTACGGTAGTAACGACTTAATAGCAGGTTTGTCAACGGTTCACCAGCAAATCCAAAAGCAATTAAGAATAACGGCACAGGCATCACAAATGCTAGCTTTAAAGATCGCAATTTTAGCAACCAGGGAGACAAGGACATAGGATAACAAGCTGAATTTGGCGTTATCATGCAATTGAACAAGCAAGTGCGCGAAGGCACACACCGCACCTTCGCCTTATCAAAAGCTTCGCGTTGATAGCAGGTTAACTACTTGCTTTGTCCTACGGCAGCAATAACTTGAGACTGCCCTTGGTTATACTTATTAAGAATTGAATTTTCATCCGAGTCCATGTGCCAGTCAAGCCCAAATTCTTGGAGTGCCATAAGTAGACCAATTGCACTAGCTCGATTGGTGGCATAAGGAATTTGATGAACATCGCATAAACGTGTCAGTGCTTCAATATCTGCTGCATGGGCATGGGAGCTTAGCGGGTCTTTGAAAAAGAAAATTGCACTAATTCTATTCTCTGAAATCATACCTCCAATAGCCTGATCCCCTCCCAATGGACCACTAGCAACGAGTCTTTCTACCGGTATCCCTAAACGCTGTTGTAAAGATTTTCCTGTACTTCCTGTTGTGACCAAGGGAACTTGCGAAAAGAAGTCACGTTGTTCTTCTACAAATTTGAGCAAAACACTCTTCATCTCATTGTGGGCAACCAGTGAAACAAAGCGTGTACTTTCGTCCACAGGTATTGGATCTACTTTTTGATACGTGACCTTTTTTTTGGCAACCTGACTGATTTGAAGCATCTTATCCTCAAATTCTTTCAAGTCAATTTCACCGTCACCAGATTCATCAAAATGGTTGAAAATATCTCTACTATCTTGTTCAGACCATGCTGATACGCCCAATGTTGACAAAAAAAGCGTGAATTCATCGGATGTAATATGTCCGTCTCCATTTTCGTCGGCAGCACTAAAAACTTTTTCAGGAGATAACCAACGACTTTCTAATAAATCATGAAGGCGTAAAAGAGACAGATCTAGCTCTTTATTCAGGTTTGACATTGTTATATTATACCTCATCACTAAATCAAGGATAATACTTGAGACGGTGAGTTTAAGTCAAACACTAAGTAATTGTTTAATTAGGGATGGAAAGGCGAACCAAATTAAAAATACGCCAATCGAAGCAGATACAGCTAGTTTCTCACCAACCTGATTACCTGTCAAAATTTGTGTGGTAAACTACTAGCCTCTGCCCTGTTGTTATGTTTAATCGTAGTCGTAGCAATCTAGCTGTATGGTTTACCCTAACGATGGGGAGTATTTTGGTCGTTTTTGCCGGAGTACTTTACTACCGGGCAGTTTTAAACGAGCTAGAGGATTTAGATCGCTTACTCTACCAAAAATCCAGAGTGATGGCAGTCAACGCGAAGTACGATTTGCGTCAGGGACAGTTAGATCTGGAAAATGTGCCGCTGTTAGGAAGTAATTTGCCACCTCTGGGTAGTGAACTCGTATATGCGCGTTGGTACGATACTAAAGGGCAACTGGTGCAATTTTTCGGTACGACTCCAAAAGCGCAGTTGACAATGACCCCTGGATTTCATACTATCAAGACCGCACCTCACTCCTCGAATAAAACGCCCACTGCTATCTGGCTGCGTGAGTTAACGCTGCCCGTATACCAAGATAATTTGTTAATTGGTTATCTTGAAGTTGCAATGCCACTAACATCCACTCAAAATAATCTGGCTCAGTTACGGCTGGTTTTGCTCGTGACAGTACCAGTAACCTTAGGGATAATAGGTCTGGCTGGTTGGTTGTTGGGTGGATTAGCAATGCAACCAATTCGTCAAACTTACGACCAACTACAACGCTTCACATCTGATGCTTCCCATGAATTGCGATCGCCTTTAGCAGCACTTATCAGCAATGCCCAATTCGCCTTACTGTCTACATCTAGCAATCCTGCTCAACAGCGTCAGCGTTTTGAGAAAATTGTTGATATCACCAAATCAATGAGTACTCTGGTGAGTAATCTGCTGTTTCTGGCTCGTCATGAAGGACGATTACCTCCTGAATCTTTGCAAGCAGTTGATTTGAAGAACTTGCTACAGCAGCTAGCAGACAACTATGCTACAGCAGATGCACAACATCTTAGTTTGACTTGCGAACTACCCCCTGATAATGTGAAACTGCAAGCCGAACCAGACTTGCTGCGTCAAGCAGTGGTTAATCTGATTAGCAACGCCTGCAAATATACGAACCCTGACGGGAAAGTACTGTTACGACTTTTTACCCAGTCACGTCAGGCTGTGATTCAAGTTGTAGACAATGGCATTGGCATTGCTGAAACTGATTTGCCGCATATTTTTGAGAGATTTTATCGAGTCGATAAGAAGCGTTCCCGCAAAACTGGTGGGTTTGGTTTGGGGTTGGCGATCGCCCAACAAATTGTCCAAGCTCACGGCGGTAAAATTAATGTTAAAAGTGTAGTCGGGGAGGGGTCTACTTTTCAAATTGTTCTGCCCCTTAAGTAGTCTTTGCAAAGTTGTTACTGTCAACAACGCGCGGGCCTTTCTTCCTCAAGAACCCTGTACAGAAGATGATTGCTTAGAATTACTTTGACTTTTAATAACCTTGCCAGGACTAATCCAAGAAATACCTTGCTGAAAATCAGTACCAATCATAACTGCTTCAACCACGGGCTGAAAAACTTTTGTTTGGGCTACCCACTCGACAATAAAGTTAGCCCCAACACCTCCACTAGTGTCAGTTCTATCTACAACAAAATCCGTAGAAGCTAGGGCATCAAGTTGAATTGGGCGCTCTAAATACTGTTTAAGTTGTTTGCCATTCGAGTCATAGTAGCGCACAGAAGTAATGATGATCGGGTTGGTCAAATCAGTATTACGAATACTCAGAGTGGCTGCTAAATCGAAAACTCTTTTATTATCCCCATGATAGATGTGGGAGTAGATAGGGACATAAATAGTTTCACCCATCACTGCCTTGAAATTTTTATCTAAAGTTACCACCTTTTGAGATTGATTTGCCTGACTCATATCAGGTTGTGACTGCGATGGATTCTGTGGTGATGTACAGGATGTCAGTAAAATAAGAGCGATCGCTAAATAAAAAACTGGGTATAGCTTCATTAGAAAAAATCATTTACAACCTTCAATAAAATCAATGACTTGATGTAATGACCCTGGTTTAGTCACAATCAGCACCGTTGAATCAGGTTCGAGTACTGTACTGCCGTTCGGAATCATCAAATCTTCATGGGGATGGGGTTGATAGCCAATAATTAGGGAACCATTTGGAAACCGGGAATCTTGAGCAATTTCGGCAACTGTACGACCAACAACATAACAATTATTTGGAATCAAAAGTTTCAGCACCTCAATCTGTCCCTGCTCAAAATGCATGATTGATTCGACTTGCGGATACTCAATGGCATTTACCATTGTTGAAACCGCTAGCTCAATGGTACTGATGATATGATTAGCTCCTGCCAATCGAAAAGGTTGAGCAAAATCGGAATGGCGCATCCGAGTTAAAATGTGGGGGACTCCGTAATGCTTGGCGAGAGTTACCATCGCCAGATTCAAGGCATCATTTCGTAGGACAGCTGCCAAAGTGTCGGCTTTACGAATTCCAGCTTCTAACAACACTTCTGTACTGACAGCACTGCCTTCAAAAGCCATTGCCCCTACTTGTTCGCGCGCATAGCGACAAGCATTAGGGTCAAAGTCAATCACAGCTACGGTATGCCCTAGTTCTACCAATTTATGTGCCAAAGTCAACCCTACCAAACCTGCTCCACCAATTAGCACGTACATAACTGCTTTTTGATACTTTTGCCTTCTACTTTACTTTACAAGCTACTCGGCAGGTGAAAGAGTTTGATATGGTTAACACTGGAAACAACCAAATTTCGTGATGCATATGACAGTTAATTTGTACAGGGCCTAATTTCTACAAGCAACATTTGCTAATTCTGGTTTCTAAAGTCTTCTTAGACAACCAATCTGAGAAGATAATGAATGTGGTTTTGCTGCTTGCTAAGGAAAGCATGAAACAACAACGCGCCTTGGCGCTTTGCGTACTTCTCTTGAATTATCATGGAAACAAAAACCGCCAAACTCATTGATGGTAAAGCTTTAGCTAACAAAATTCAGCTAGAACTTTGTGCTGCGATTAGACAATTGCAACCCAAAATAGGACGCCCGCCAGGTTTAGCAGTGCTGATGGTGGGTGATAACCCAGCGTCAGCAGCTTACGTACGCGGCAAAGAACGAGCTTGCCAGAAAGTGGGTATTGACTCTTTTGGCAAGCACTTTCCCACACAAACGACTCAAGCAGAACTCGAACAAGTGATTGCCGCACTCAATCATGATCAAAGGGTGGATGGTATTCTCGTGCAATTACCCTTACCCGATCACTTGGATGCTGTGACGCTTTTGCATCAAATCGCGCCAGACAAAGACGCCGACGGACTGCACCCAATTAATTTAGGGCGACTGGTGCGAGGAGAACCTGGTTTACGTAGCTGCACTCCAGCTGGAGTTATGCGGCTGTTGCAAGAATATGCTATTCCTTTGAGCGGAAAGCATGCGGTAGTGGTGGGACGTAGTATTTTGGTAGGCAAACCACTGGCTTTGATGCTGCTAGAGGCTGATGCGACTGTAACTGTGGCTCATTCGCGATCGCACTCTTTGCAGTCCATCACCACAAATGCTGATATTCTAATTGCAGCAGCAGGTCGTCCAGGACTCATTACTGCTGAGATGGTGAAACCGGGCGCTGTTGTGGTAGATGTGGGAATAAATCGTGTGACAGAATTAAGCGGTGAAAGTCGTCTGGTTGGTGATGTCCACTTTGAGTCAATTGCTGGTGTTGCGGAATTTCTCACGCCAGTTCCTGGTGGTGTTGGTCCGATGACTGTAGCTATGTTGCTACAAAATACGGTTAATAGCTATAGCCAACGCTCCCATAGTTAGAAATTGTCTTTTGTCATTTGTCTTTTGGTAAAAACGTCACAAATGGCGAAGAACGAATGATGGATGACTCTTTCCCGTAAAATTGTTACGTATATAACAGAACACTAAGGAATTTAAGAATGGTAGCAGCCGATAACATTCAAAAAACTCCAGAGGAAGTCAAATTTGACTTACGAGCTTATCTCAAACAGCGACAAAAGCTTTGTGACGCTGCTTTGGATAAATCTATTTCCATCCGTTATCCAGAAAAGATCTACGAAGCAATGCGCTATTCGCTCATGGCTGGGGGTAAGCGTTTGCGCCCTATTCTTTGCCTTGCGACCTGTGAGATGATGGGTGGTACTATTGATATGGCAATGGCAACCGCTTGTGCTGTGGAGATGATCCACACAATGTCGCTCATTCACGACGACTTGCCAGCAATGGATAATGATGATTACCGTCGCGGTAAGTTGACAAATCACAAAGTTTATGGTGACGACATTGCTATTTTGGCTGGGGATGGTTTATTAGCTTACGCATTTGAGTATGTCATCAGTCATACTCACAATGTACCACTAGAGCAAGTCACACAGGTCATTGCTCGTTTGGCTCATGCAACGGGAGCAACAGGCTTGGTTGGTGGTCAAGTGCTTGATTTAGAATCAGAAGGAAAGACAGATATCTCTTTAGAAACGTTGAATTTCATTCATCGCCATAAAACAGGTGCTCTTTTAGAAGCTTGTGTGGTCTGTGGTGGCATAATAGGAGGAGCATCATCAACAGAAGTGCAGCGACTGTCTCGCTATTCCCAAAACATTGGGCTTGCTTTCCAAATTATTGATGACATTCTAGATATCACTCAAACCGACGAGCAATTGGGCAAAACTGCTGGTAAAGACCTACAGGCTCAAAAAGTGACGTATCCGAGTCTTTGGGGACTCGAAGAATCAAAACAAAAAGCTCAAGAACTCATTGAGGATGCTTGTGCAGAATTAGAACCTTTTGGAGATAAAGCGTTGCCCTTAAAGGAATTAGCACACTTTATCATCAGTCGTAAAAATTAAACTAACAATGAATGATGAATGATACAAGCAGGGCAAACTTACATTATATAATCTATCATTCATAAATCATATCTCTGTTGAGAATTCATCATTCACAACTCATAACTTTCCATCTGATCAAAATAGCATGCAGGATATAGGCGACATATTAGAAAACCGAGTGTTGTGGGTTGCTGTAGGAGCTTGTTTGATGGCTCAAGCATTAAAGCTTGTCATCGAACTACTCAAGAATCGTAAGCTAAATATTAGAGTTTTAGTCACAACTGGAGGGATGCCTAGTGCACATTCTGCACTAGTAACAGCTCTTGCAACTGGAGTCGGGCAAACTCTTGGTTGGGGTTCTGCGGAATTTGCACTGGCAACGGTTTTTGCCATTATCGTCATGTATGACGCCGCAGGAGTTCGTCAAGCTGCTGGAAAGCAAGCCCGTATCCTTAATCAAATGATTGATGAATTGTTTCACGAACACCCAGAGTTTGATGGCGATCGCCTCAAAGAATTACTCGGACACACTCCTGTCCAAGTTATTGTGGGTTCGGCGTTAGGTATAACTATCTCATGGTTGGCAAAGTCAACCGGCGTGTTGGTTGTCAGTCCATGATCAACCAAAAAACCTGACTGTATTTTGCTGAAGGCTACTGCAAACGCACAGATGAGCGCAGTAGCATCACTTTGCGACTATCTACAACTACAGCAAAAAAACCTTGATCGCTCAATTTTTGCAGTGTACTGTATGCTTCTTTTTGATTTTTCGTGTAAACAGCCAGCAAATAAGGACGTTCTCCGTAGGAAACAAAACCTACGTCTCCCTTAACCACTTCTCGTACTTTGTTCACCATTTCTGGGCGGTTATAGTAATCTACTAATACAGCTAAACCCTGTCCCAAACGTTCGGGTTTATAGCTGTTTACTGTCTGAGTAGCAGGTTTCTGTGTAACTGTAGGCGGTTTCTGTGTAACCGTAGGTGGTTTCTGTGTAACCGTAGGTGGTTTCTGTGCCACTTGTGACGATGGTCGAGTGGTGACAATAGCAGATAACCCAACTATATTCTTGATATACCTAGCCCAACTATTAGCATCATCTGCCTTGTTAAACCCACCAATTCGTGTCACCGTATTTTTGAGATATCTACAAGTGCTTGTGTTAGTACTGGACGGTAAAGCTTGACGTAATTGCTTCTGATTCTCTGCTGTGGGACTACTGACCAACAAAAGATACTCACCGGAATTGGGAGGTTGACAGACAGGAATGTTTTGTTGTTGAGCAGAAGCAGAATTTATGCCAGCATTTAACCCGATAATACCTAGCAATAAACTACTGACTAAAGTATTTGGTATCTGAAATTTCTGAACAACACTCTTATACATAAAATTTTCTTAATTTGTATCAAAATATTAATGTATTTAGCTATTAGTCAGTAGTCTATAGTCCAATAACTAATAACTAATGGCTAATGACTAATGACTAATGATCATACATTAAGATACGGCTGCTAGAGATGCCAAAGCATCAGGGATTTCTGGTGAAGGAGCTTGAAACTCACCTGTGAGAATATATTCTAAGCGAAGTTTCAACCAGGTAATAAATTGAGGATTAGTAGAAATAATCGCGACTGCTGGTTGAGGACATTTTGCCTTCACTTGTGACATTTGGGGTGCTTCCAGAAAAGCTGGTTGCTTAACCACCCAAAAATCAATTTCTTTTTCTTGTTCGTGGTAGTGACGAGTGCGTTCCTTCAGAACTTCCTCCATCGGTTCTTCTTCAAGGAGAAACCGTTGACTTGCCAAAACGTAATAGTATGTTTGCATTTTCATCCTTGGTTAATCTAGTTATTGTGTAGGGCACAGAGGATTGCGCTATGTCCTACACAATAACTAAAATATAAAGTACCTGATTTAGGAATGGAAGGGACAACCACCTTCCTGCTGTTGGACTGTTGTTTGTTTTTGACCGTTTGTTAGCTTTTTGAGGAAGAGACTGTTGTCGAAGTAGTGTTCAATAGAAAGAACTTTTAAATCATCAGTAACACGCGCCAAGCTCATACCGATGACCTCTACTGTCTCGCCTGTTGGTGTATAGTCTTTGTATGAACCGTTAAAAGTTCCCCAATGTCGCCATTTAAATGTAACATTTGGTGGACCAGAGAAAACCTCAAGCACTTCCCACAAAAATCCTTGAGGAAACGCTGTCTGGAAAAGATTGGCTGATGATTCAAAAGTTTCTTCTGAAGCTTTGTACTCTTCTGTATCGCTAATAAACAAATTATAAGTACCACCCTCTACCACATCTGACGCTGTATAAACAGGACCACCATTACTACTCATACGAAACTGTTCGTTCACAACCGATAACCACTGCTGTGGATTGGTTTTAAACGATGCTTCCATTTCAAAGGTTCTGACTAAGTTTTGGACAATCGCTTCTAGTGAACCTTCAACGTGGTTGTATGTACTTTGTTTTGCAAGATTTTCTTTTGAGCGAGAGTAATCTGGGGGGGTTTGATAGCGCCACTGGGCGTCACGACTATGTGCAATCACTGTGTCTCTATCTTGTATCCAAACGGGAGTATTGTTCGACTGTGTTGCGCTCATAAAAAAGTACCGTCAAAGAATAATCTCTGTCTTGAACATATCAAAGACTTTTAGATTTACGCAGTCGAACCCCAAATATTGTTACATTATGCTGTTAGTTGCTTGTTGATTGTTGTTATAGTTGACCCCGCATTGCTAATTTCATCTCACGGACTGCTCTTTCCATACCAACGAGTGCGGCGCGGCTAACAATCGTGTGACCAATATTTAGTTCTTCCATCCCCGGCAAATTAGCCACAGAATAGACGTTCCAGTAGGTGAGTCCATGTCCAGCATTCACTCGTAGCCCTGCATTTATTGCTTGCTCACACCCTTTGGATAGCAAGGCTAATTCTTGCTCGCGACTGGTTTCATCCTTAGCCTCAGCATATCGCCCAGTGTGCAGTTCAATAAACTTTGCTTGGATCTTGACAGAAGCTTCAATTTGTGAGTTTTCAGCATCAATAAACAGACTGACAGGAATATCAGCGCTTTGCAATTTATCAACTACCTGTCCTATTCTATCAATCTGACCAGCAATATCTAGTCCGCCTTCTGTAGTAACTTCTTCTCGCTTTTCGGGTACTAAAGTAACGTAATCGGGTTTGATATCCAGGGCAATACCAACCATTTCATCTGTCGCCGCCATCTCCAAATTCAGATGCGTTCTCACTGTTTGTCGTAAGAGGCGGACATCTCGTTCTTGAATATGTCGCCTATCTTCCCGTAAATGTGCCGTAATACCATCTGCACCAGCTAATTCTGCTAGTACTGCCGCCGCCACGGGATCTGGTTCCACCGTCCGCCGCGCTTGGCGAATCGTGGCGATGTGGTCAATGTTTACACCAAGTGTAGGCAACTTGATTGTCTCCCTATACACAGTCTTCAGGTCTTGATTTTACCAGGGAATATCGGTTGTTTATTTACCTGACTCATGAACCTGGATGTTGCTCTTAACGCTTAACAATTCTTTCTCGCACAGAGGTAGGGTGGGCATTGCCCTTCAAAAAGTATACTTTATAACAATAATCTGATAGGGCAATGCCCACCAAAATTATTAATATTACCCAATATGTCCCAATATCGTCGCTCCTATCTCCCAGGTGGAACTGTTTTCTTAACTCTGGTGACTTACTACCGCACACCTCTATTTTCGGAACTAGAAAATATCTGTCATTTGCGGACTGCTGTCGCCAAGACACGGACTGAAAAACCCTTTGAAATTACTGCAGCAGTCATTTTACCCAACCATATTCATTTCCTTTGGACGTTACCATCAGATGATTTAGATTACTCGCAACGAGTCTCCCGGTTAAAAGTTCTATTTACAAGATTGCTACGGGGTAAAAAGTCATTACCTCAGAATGTTTCAGCTTCGCGACGCAAACACCGAGAGAGTAATGTCTGGCAACGTCGGTTCTGGGAACACACTATTCGTGATGAAATAGATCTGGCAAGGCATTTGGATTACATCCATTACAATCCAGTTAAACATGGGTTAGTATCCTGTCCCCACTTATGGGAGTATTCGAGTTTTCACAGATGGGTAAAAAAAGGCGGATATCAAGCTGATTGGGCTTGTAGCTGTTGTGGTAAAAAGCCCCAAGTTCCAGATTTCGCTGAGATGGTATTTGGTGAATAAGGGTAAGGTGGGCATTGCTCTTAATCTTTTAGAACATATTGCAAGATTTCGTAAGCAATGCCCACCCTACGGGCGATCGCATTTCTCGAAGATAGCTTAGAGGTAGGGTGGGCATTGCCCAAAATATTGAAATCTATCAAGAATACAGTAATGCCCACCTTACAGGCGATCGCATTTATTAAGTGAATAAGAGTAAGGTGGGCATTGCTCTTAATCTTTTAGAACATATTGCAAGATTTCGTAAGCAATGCCCACCCTACGGGCGATCGCATTTCTCGAAGATAGCTTAGAGGTAGGGTGGGCATTGCCCAAAATATTGAAATCTATGAGGAACACACTAATGCCCACCGTCGGGGCGATAGCTTCGCTGCAGCATAGCGGCAGATCGCATTTATTGAAGATACTACAAAATGTTAGAATGTTAGATCGCATTTTTCAGGATAGTACAACACATCTGTTTGACGAAATTTTGACAAAATCCGGAAAATAGCACAGTCACATTGTATAAATTCTAAAACAAAAACCCTTCCTGACTCAGCTATGCCGCCAGACTACTCCGGTCAAAATCTCCGAGGGCGCTCTTTTAAAGGTCAAAACCTGACAGGAGCAAACTTTAGCGGTGCAGATATTAGAGGGGCAAATTTTACCAACGCTATTCTCAAAGATGCTGACTTCACAGGTGCTAAAGCTGGATTACAGCGACGTTGGGTAATTGGATTACTCATAATCTCATGGCTGCTGGCAATAATATCAGGATATTTGACATGTATGATTAGTCTATTGCCAGTATACTTTACTGAAACTGAAATAAAAAATCCTCATAATCTTTTTACTAGCATAATCTGCTTATTTGTAGTTGCAGGATTTTTTCTAATCGGTATTCGTAAGGGTTTTACAAAAGATTTAGGAGTTTCAATATTATTCATCAGCTTAATAGTCGCATCAGTTTTCATAACATTCTTTATTTACAATAATGCCTTAAGCTTAATTTCCTTGAAACCTATAGTTTTAAGCTTTTTCTTTGTTGTACCTATAGTTGTACCTATTGCCATAACTTTCTCTTTTTCCCTAGCTTGTATCACGGCTTCAGTATTTATCTTTGCTGGATACATAGCCTATCGTATAACCTGGTTCTTAGCTTCATTTTTAATATTGTCATCAGCAATGTCTGGAAATTTGGTCATTGGTGTAATTGCATTACTTTCTGAACTGGGTATTTACATTGGTTTGGATAGCGTAACAATTGGATACAGAAAGGATACTTTTATACGCTTTTTTGCTATAGCCTTTGCTGCTACAGGTGGAACTAGCTTCCGAGGTGCTGACCTAACTGACGCTGATTTTACTGGTGCAACCCTTAAAAGTACAGATTTTAGAAAGGCGAAACTGGTACGCACTCGTTTTTACGAATCAAAATATCTCTACTTTGCCAGAGTCGGTAATTCGATATTATCTAACTTATCTGTTTTGTTTTTGCTTCTTACAGGCGATGGTAGGGGAAAATCCTATGCTGGTGCTAACCTGAAAGGTGCAAATCTCATAGGCGCAGACTTGAAAGAAGCCAATCTCAAAGGCGCTGACATAACTGAAGCCACCTTCCAACGGGCTTGTTTAGAATCGGCAAACCTAACTCTTACTCAAGCTGTTGGTACTGATTTTACCAGCGCCCAAATGACTGGTGCTTGCGTAGAAGCGTGGAATATTGAAAGTACGAGGCATTAGAACAAGTGAAAGCTTTAGCAGAAGCTGGGAAAAATCCTCAAGAAGGAGCGATGCAAAAGGGAGCGAAAACGGCTATGAAGATTTTAAAAGGTACAGTTGCTGGCTTACCGAGTGCAGCAACATTGGTTGAGGCGTGTAGCAAACTGTTGCCGCTGATTTCCAAGTTTCTGGGTTTAGGCTAAGTATAAAGCTTTTCATACGAAATTGTGTTCTGTTGTAGTAGCTGGCTCTGGGGAGATTGCTACCCTATGGCTGACGCCACGCCAGAAGGCTATCGGGAAGCCGCCCTCCGGGCGTCTACGCTCCACTTCGTTTCACTCGCAATGACGAGAGGTATTACCTTGATCGCACTTCCCCTTCAGCCCTACAAGCAACACCATTTAGGACTTACGCAAGCGTCACAATATAAGGTCAACTGGCACATATATTTCAAACTGAGGTAAATGCTCGTAAATCTTGATTTATAAACGTTATAGTCAAATTATACCCGTGTGACAGTTGGAATAAAAATGTGCCAGTTGCGTAAGTCCTGACCATTGTTCGTTTCCTAATGCATATGCACAGACTTGTTTATTCGTCAAGATTCAGTGAACAATTTATTGAGATAAGAGAGTTGTTCACTTCAACGCAGGATGATCGAAAATTTAGGCAGTTGGACAACTGGAATTTAATCAATTCCAAAAAAGTTGTCGTCTTTTTGATGAAAAATAATTTTTGATTTTTGTTTTTTGATTTTATGAGTTTGTCTGATTTTCCCAATCTCTGGGTACCTTTGGCGCTTTTAGGGTTAATTATCATTGCTGCTGTCTTTTTCAGCCGCAGCAGCTAATATCATGTTGCTGGCATACTAAAAAAGTGAAGTTCGCAGGGAAAGTCGGGGAGGAAGGATAACTGTTGGTTTTTGACTAAGTACTAATAACTAATGATCAAAGAAATAACTAATCACTCCTATTGGAGGTTAAAATAAATCCCGATTGTCTCCCAAAATTTTAAAAGCTTCATGATCTCCAGCAACGATTTTCGA
Source organism: Brasilonema angustatum (assembly GCF_059505445.1). Classification (NCBI taxonomy): domain Bacteria; kingdom Bacillati; phylum Cyanobacteriota; class Cyanophyceae; order Nostocales; family Scytonemataceae; genus Brasilonema; species Brasilonema angustatum. Next base: position 118,909 of record NZ_JCACKO010000137.1, read on the forward strand.
CCCGGTGTTTCGATAGTATTAGATGGGTCCGTCTGGCGCGTGGTGGAATTCCTCCACGTTAAGCCAGGAAAAGGTTCTGCTTTTGTGCGGACGAAATTGAAAAATGTTCAAAGTGGAAGCGTGGTGGAAAAAACGTTCCGCGCTGGTGAAACAGTTCCACAAGCTAACCTGGAAAAAAGCATAATGCAGCATACCTATAAAGAAGGTGATGAATACGTCTTTATGGATATGGAAACATATGAAGAAGGCAGATTGAGTGCCTCACAGATTGGCGATCGCGTAAAATACCTCAAAGAAGGTATGGAAGCCAATGTTATTCGCTGGGGCGACCAAGTCCTGGAAGTTGAGTTGCCTAACTCCGTAGTATTGGAAATTGTCCAAACAGATCCAGGTGTTAAGGGTGACACTGCTACTGGTGGTTCTAAGCCTGCAACTTTGGAAACGGGAGCAATGGTGATGGTTCCTTTGTTTATTTCTCAAGGAGAACGCATCCGTATAGACACCCGTGACGATAAATACCTTGGCAGGGAGTAACTTTCTTCTCACCTCTAGATGTAAATCCCAATTTTCATCTATAACAGGGATTCCCATCCCTGCCTAACTATACAAATTCATTTCAAAAGATAAAGTCTCTCTACGACCTAATTGCATGAGGTAAGGAAAACTGTGCCATTGGACTTTAATGAAATCCGCCAACTGTTGACAACCATTGCACAAACGGACATTGCAGAAGTCACGCTCAAAAGTGACGATTTTGAACTCACAGTTCGTAAGGCTGTAAGCGTTCCTCCAATGTTGTCAACAGCACCTCAAGCGGGGTTAGGGGCGGTTGGTACACCAAACACACCAGTTCCACCGCCTATCCCCTTAGTGATGTCGCCTCCGACCGTAACGGGAACCTTGCCAAATCGCGGTATTGACAGCAACACTGGGGGCGTACAGTCACCACCGATTGGTTCTTCTGTCATAGAACAGAAGTTTGTCGAAATCCCTTCCCCGATGGTAGGAACGTTTTATCGTTCGCCGAGTCCAGGCGAAGCACCATTTGTGCAAGTCGGCGATCGCATTAGGAGCGGTCAAACTGTATGTATCATAGAAGCCATGAAACTCATGAATGAAATTGAAGCCGAAGTATCCGGACAAGTCATAGAAATTCTCGTACAAAACGGTGAACCAGTGGAATATGGTCAACCTTTGATGCGAATTAACCCAGATTAAGTATTAATCTATATATCGATGCCTAGTTGTTAAATTTTTAATGAGTCCTTACGGGTCTGCCCTGATGAAACAAGCGTTGCCTGTACCGCCAGAAGTCGTGCAACAAGTGGCTGAATACTTCAGCCTCTTGAGTGAACCTATGCGCCTACGGCTGTTGCATTTGCTGCGAGATGAAGAAAAATGCGTGCAAGAATTGGTAGAGGCAACACAGACTTCTCAGGCTAATGTATCAAAACATTTGAAGGTCATGTGGCAAGCCGGAATCCTTAGTCGTCGCAGTGAAGGAACCTGTGCCTATTACCGAGTTGAAGATGAAATGATTTTTGAATTGTGTAACAGGGTTTGCGATCGACTAGCCTCCAGGTTAGAACAGCAAGCCCGTAATTTTCGGATCTTAAATACCAAGTAATTCTTGAGAAAAACGGGCTAGCCCCTTAGGGGGCGCTACGCAAACGCCCCGCTACGCTAACAAAATGCAGAACACAGAACACAAAATAACTCCACGGGCGAGTCCGCGCTTATTCAGTATTAAACTGAACATTTTTGGTGCAAAGGTACTAAACAAAGTGAATAGACTGATGTCTTAGTATTTACTTTATATTTGGAACACTTAAAACAGAAAGTGAGATTATAATCACATAATCAGCTTTCTGTCAATGCTTAATTCAGAGATGTTATTCTAGATGGTTAAGGCAAAGTGATGCAAAATCAAACCCCAATCGGACAAATATCTGTGGAGAAGCATTTCCCTTTAACGACTGTAGGGGCACTTGCTGTTAATCCTCATGGACAAGTCTTAATAGTCAAAACGACCAAGTGGCGAGGCACATGGGGTGTACCGGGAGGTAAAGTGGAATGGGGCGAAACGCTAGAAGCTGCAGTGAAAAGAGAGTTTCGAGAAGAAGTTGGTTTAGAGTTGACTGATGTACGCTTTGGGTTGCTACAAGAAGCAGTTCTAGATTCACAATTTGTGCAGGAAGCCCATTTCATTATGGTGAACTACTACGCGTTCTCGAAGGGCGAAACCATCACACCCAACGAAGAAATTGAGGAATGGGCATGGGTTACTCCCCAAAGGGCAACAGAGTATCCTCTTAATACCTACACCCGCGTATTGATTTTGGATTATCTGCAAAAGCAAATCGATAAACTATATCACAATAAAGTTCAACAATAATGCTAAAAAAAGCCCTCGTAACCGGCTCGTCGGGAGGAATTGGACGGGCGATCGCCCTCAAGCTAGCGAGTCAAGGATTTGATATCGCATTTCACTATAACCGGAGTGGAGAAGCCGCAAGTAAAGCTAGTGAGGAAGCAGCGACTCATGGAGTCAAAGCGATCGCCCTCCAAGCAGATGTGACCAATCCCGATCAAGCTAAGTCCTTGGTAGAACGTGCAGCCAAAGAACTTGGTGGCTTGTCAGTTGTTGTTAATAATGTTGGCAATTTCCTCTACAAACTAACTAGCGAAACATCAGTAGAAGAGTGGCAGGAAGTTCTTGACTCCAATCTTAATGCCACTTTCTACATTACTCAAGCAGCACTTCCCCATCTTAAAGCATCTCATTGGGGACGGATAGTCAATTTCGCTTGCGCCAGCGCCCAGAATCTAGTGGCGCGCCAGAAAGATACAGGTTATATCATCGCTAAAACTGGTATAATCATCTATACCAAATCTTTAGCTCAGGAGCTAATTAAAGACAATATTACTGCTAATGTAGTGTCCCCAGGAGTCGTAGAAAATTCCATTGGTTTGGAAGAAACGATCCCCAAGCTACCGACAAAACGACCGGCAACCTTAGAAGAAATAAGTAATGCTGTTTGTTTTTTTATTAGTCCCGAGGCAGATTACATTACAGGACAAATTTTGGAGGTATCGGGAGGTTGGAAATTGTAGTAGGAAATTAGTTAGTTTCCGCGACACAATACTTTCCAGACAGTAAAAACATTCATAATTCAATGGTTTGACGAAATCTTTGCCTATTTTGGCAAGATAACTACAAATGCTGTAGTCGAAGATCTTAAAAATAAGTTGAAGCTGATTAAAAGGTCTGCTTATGTGTTTAGTACTTTTCAAAAGTACTAAACACATAAGCTTATTGACCTAGTCTTTCAACTTCTAGTTTGGCATAACAGGTACTGGAAAACCCAAAATTCTTCTTCATTACTAACAAAGTTAAAAATGCTTACTCTCGAAGATATCTACAACATTTATGCAAAGCATCAAGATTCATTCAATGCCAAAGTTGAAGAGTTTACAATTGGAAACAAGCACTTTAATTTTAATTCTAGACAAGCAATTTTAGGAGTCGTTAATCTTTCCACTGATTCTTGGTATAAGAATAGCATTTGTTACAGTTCGGAACAAGCGGTTCGTCGTGGAGTAGTGTTAACAGATCAAGGAGCCGATATTGTAGACATTGGTACTGAGTCTACAGCATTAACAGCCGCAAGAGTTGAAGATTTTCAACAAAAAAGTCAACTTCTACCTGTTCTTAAAACTCTCAATCAAAAAGGTGTGTTGACTTCAATTGAAACCTACTACACGGAAGTAGCTAGAGAATGTTTACGGGCAGGCGCAAATGTCATCAACTTAACTGGAGGTGAGAACAGTCAAGACATTTATCGGGCGGTTTCTGAGTTCGACGCAGGAATTATTATCTGTTATCTTCAGGGAAAAAATGTTAGAGAGGTTGGTGAGTTTACGTTTACTGAAGATCCAATAGATTTAGTATATGATTATTTTGCCAAAGAGATAGAAACAGCCACTAAACTAGGTGTAAGAAAAATATTTATTGACCCAGGAATGGGTTTTGGATATCAAAATTTTTACTACAAACACAAGTCGCAGCGAATTCGATATCAAATCCAAACTCTTTTAAATTCTTTTAGGCTGAGAAAGTTGGGGTTCCCAGTTTGCAATATAGTTCCTACTGCACTGGAATGTTTTGGAGAAGAATTCAGAAGTTCTCAGGCTTTTACGGCAGTTTTAGCAATATTGGGAAAAAGCGATCTCCTCAGAACTCATGAAGTTGCTAAAGTTAAAGGAGTTTTAGATACTCTCAGTTTATTTTAATGTTTATATCTTTCTTTGATGGTAAGTTATTAGGAGCTTCCCTAACCAGCGAATATGTCAAATTTTATGGCGATTGGAAATCAAGATCGATATAAGAGTGCAGTTAACCACTACTTATCCCCCAAAAGGAAAGATAGCGTCAAAAGCGAATGGGAGGAACTGTTTTCATGCACAGTGATTGGTCAGGCTATCCAAAAACTAGAACAGACATACTCTCCTAAATCATTACGGATTATGGATTTTGGATGTGGAATAGGTGGAGGATTGGTTTTAGTTCAAAATGCTTTGGATTATGTCGGACTTCACGGTAAAGATATCTACTATTTCGGTTTGGATAACAGCTTGGAAATGGTTAAAGTAGCTGAAAAAAAATGGGAAGACACTCCCAATGTCAATTTTCAAGTAACTGATTTTAGGTTCAACATTCCAGACCAACCAACAGAAATTTATTTATCTTGTGGTGTCCCCTATTCCCATCTCACAAAAGAAGAAACCCGACATACTTTAGAAAATATATTTAGGGTGATTAAAAAAAATCAAACCCAATCTCTAGTGGTTATTGATGTTTTAGGACAATACTCAATAGAATGGGTATCACAGTGGAATCACAGTCGTTGGCCTTATCGAATGAGCTTTTTAGCAGAAGGGCAAGAGCAAGAATCCATGATGATGACTTGCTACTACAGTCCTGAACTGAAGCAAATGATCCATGAAGCTGCCGAACAGGAGAATTGTAAAATTTCTGACCTGGAGTTTTTTGATCGATCAATTATGGTCGGACGTCATACATCAACCCGAGAATATAATCCTGTTATCCCCCCCTATCGTGAAGTGATTAACTCCTTGTACAAATCTGAGGACATAACAGATTTTCAAGAATTACTGTTTCGGTGTGAATTGCCTCTTGCACCATCTCCTGTGAAGGAGTTCTTCGAGAAATTTTCTCAAATGTGGAATCAGTTGGTTCTGGAAGCGGCGGAATTTTGTGGGGAACATCTTAATATTCAAGATAACATTTCATTGCCAGAACAAGCGGCAGAATTGAAACAAGAATTATCACGGCTTCAAGAAAGTAACTTTGATCATGGCAATTTTCGTGCCAATTTTGTTGAACCAACTTTAGCCAAGTATTTGTGTCGGTTGGAATCAAGCGCACAACCCGGTCTGGGAGTAGGTCATACTCTGATTGCTATACTTTCTGTAAATGGAAAAGACTGATCAAATGTGAGAATTTTTATCTAAGGTTAATAGACTCGTCCGACATATAAACTCTGCACAACAAAGTAGTAGAAGAGGAAAGAAAAATCCACTACTTAGAAAGAAAAATAAGCATTGTGCTTTGTTATATCCACAAACATTCACTAGGAATAAAACAAATTCAAGCTTATAAAAAAAGATGCTCGCGTGTGTGGCGGCTGCTTTGTACTATCGCTTTTTCTACTAGTAGTTCTATCTTTTTCTACTTTGAACTATCAGTAACGATGTAGATATCTGATTGCTATAGGACTCCTATTTGATTTTTGAAAAAAACTCCGTACACCTTTATTGCTTCTTCCCTGTTAAGCCTTCCCTGTTCTCTGCCCTGACGAGTTAGTATGGCTCCGCCACGCAAGCTAACAGAAATCAAACCGGATTCCTATATATTAACTGAATGTCTGCAAGACTTAGTTTTAAAGCCTTGCATAAACTTTGTTTGCAGTTTTCGGAGGCGTCTAAGTGTCAAACGAACGGTGTGACAATCTTTAGATTCAACAAAGTTATCTTTCTGTGAAAAATTATGAAGATACTGGATCGATATTTTGACGGTGTGATCTTTGACATGGATGACTTAATACTTGATAATGGCTCTTGGTATAAGCATGCATATCAATATGCAGCTAGCCAATTGGGCTATTTTATCAATGATGAATGTTATGCTCAACTGTTAGGAATTCCTCATGCTGAATGCGATAAAATATTGAGTAAAACTTTTGGAGAAAAGTTCTCAGTCGAGATTTTTAATCAACTTTTACAACAGCAATATCAGGAAACGCTAAAGAAAAAAGGCGTAAAGTTTAGAGATGGATTTGAAGCTTTGTTCTCTTATTTGGAAAAACAGGGGGTTTCTATAGGTTTGGCAACCAGTTCAACTTGGGAACACGTAAAAATGCATCTCAGTCAAACCCGTTATTTACAAGGCTTTAATGTAATTTGTACCGCCGATCAAATCCAACGGGGAAAACCCGATCCTGAAATTTATACCTTAGCAAGTCGTTGTATGAATCGTCAGCCAAAGAATATAGTAGTATTTGAAGATTCAAATAACGGTATCAGATCTGCTGTTGCTGCTGGATGTATGGCTATTATGGTGCCTAATCAAGCATTACCAGACGAGGACGTAAAGAAAAATGCCTTCCTTGTTTTATCTAGTTTGGCTGATGCTATTGCGTTAATGCATTAGACATTTATAACAATGAGTTTGAAATCCCAATGAAAGGGTGGTTGATTTTTAATTTTTGGAGAAGTCTAATATTGAGTTTGACGAATCTGTGTTGATGATATCTGCTCCAAAAATATTCCCAAGCAATGTACACAGAAGCTAAATTCAGTTTTGAATAACTCCAGAACAATCAACCTTTTGAACGAGTTGGGAGATCGGCATGCCTGAGACGGGTTCTATCCAATCAGGAGCAATTTCGGCTAATGGTATCAAAACAAAGGCTCTTTCTGTCATCCGTGGATGAGGGATTTGCAGATCGGGTGTCTCTAAAATTAAATCATCAAACAAAAGTACATCCAAATCTAGGGTTCTTGGTCCCCAACGTTCTTGACGTACCCTACCAAACTCTTGTTCAATTCTCAGCAGAGTCTCTAACAATTTCTGGGGACTTAACTGGACTTCTAATAGGGCACAGCCATTGAGATAATCTGGTTGTGATGGTCCTATTGGTTTTGTTCTATACCAACTAGAATGTGATATTACCGTAATATCTGGAATTTGATCCAGTTTTTCTAGGGCAGCTTCTAAGATGGCTTGGGAGTTGCCAAGGTTACTCCCGAGAGCGATCGCGCTAAGTGAAAGCTGTGTCATTGCAAGTTTTTCAAAAGTTTAAGACGATAGCACTTATTTTTAGAGTTTAGACTAGTTTTGCTTATCAAACTGCCAAACTCTTATTTACACAGACTTTCCTGATTTTTAGGTATGTTTGGATTCCCAACTCTAAAATGCTTGCTACTTCGCCTTACACCCCTGTGTTTCTTCAAAGGGGTAATTTGTCAAGTATCATATCTTGCCCAACGCTTGCTTGCCCAAGGCTTGATTGATCATCGTCTGAAATAACTCATCTAAAGAAATTCCCACTTTGTTCGCCGTACAGGCAACCACAGCGTTGTGGTCAAAAATACAAAACAACCCGGCTTCTAAGAACCAAGGTTGTCCCTGTGGGTCGATTCGGAAGTCAAATAAACTATAATGGCGACAGCCCAAAGCCAAATGACACTTCTTAACTTCTTGCTGAACCTTTTGGGTGATCGGGTCATTAATATCTACAATCCAACCAGGGACATAATTCTTAGCAGTTGAAGCCAAGTCGCCCTCGATGGGTATCTTGAATTTGTCAGTATAGCTGCGGATGGGTCTGACTTCGGGGTCTATCATATACTCTTCCATAGGTAAACCGATGAGTTCCCCATCTTTGACAATGGCACCGCATCTGACTTCTCGACCGGCTTCAATGAATGTCTCTACGATCACCTCCGAAGCAAATTCAAATGCTTTCTTGAGGGCAGCGTCATACTCACTAGCTTCTTTGACTAAGGACACCCCTAAAGAGTTGTCGGCATTTGCGGGTTTGATGACTGCTGGAGGTGTAATTGTGGGAACGTCTCCTTTGCGGAGCACTTCTCCAGAAGGAACTTTGACCCCTGCTGCTGCGACAATTGCTTTGGTTTTGGCTTTGTGAGCTGTTAATGCCATGATATCCGGAGTATTTCCTATGTAAGGGATCTTAAGCAAGTCAAATAGTGCGCGGTACTCAATCATTCCAGGCAGACAAAACATTTGTGGCAACATAACGTCAATGTTTTGCGCTGTTATAAACTGTATAGCTTCTAACAGAGAAAGCGGTTTGGCGACAGCAATATCTTCAAGACTCAGAGAGGAAGGAAATCGCCACAGACCATCAGGTGTGATGTATGCAATTAAAAATTCGTAGCGCGATGGATTTGCCGTAGCTACCAGACAGCTATGGGCGTAATTGCGTGACAATTCACGGTAAAAATCACTGGATGGAGATCCTGCTACATGAAGGATACGAAGTACTGACATGATTCATCTTCTTAGGTACTGTTATACAGAATATAATAATTTTGACAACAAGCCCTAAGCAGTAAACATTTCAGGTCAAAGCCCTACGGCAGGGTGTAAGAGTCTAAGGGTGTGAAGGGCGTTTGTGCAGCACCAAAGTCTGCCGGGGGGATACTCCCCCCGGCGGACGCCCCGTAGGCTGAGTGTAGGGGCTTATAGGTGTAAGTTTTTACACTTAAACAGAGTTGTAAAAATAATCATACGTTGGATTTTAATATAGGGTGCTTTATTTCCGCGCCCTGTATACTAGTTCTGGTCAGCAAAATGATATAGCAATCCTAAATCATTTATAAACAATTCCTGTTAAGCGTTCCCTGTTTAAGCGTTCCCTGTTAAGAGCCCTCATGGGAGAATTTACAATCTCATTTAGGACTGCTATATTTATTTTTTAACCCAAAAGCCCGTTTCTATCCTGCCTGAACCGAAAAAACAATAGACAAGATTGCAAAAATAATAATTGCTACTGTTGTGGAGAAAGGAGAAAAGTTAAAAGGGAAAGGTTTTTTCATATTCTTTTCCCCTTTGCCTTTGCCCCTTACAGTTGAAGAATTCTTACGAAAATTCATCCCCTGGTTTCAACTGGGGGATGAAACTGTTTACCTAACTTACAGTGAATAATTTTTATCAAAGCTTTCACGTGTCAATGGCTGTTCTAACTCCAGACCTTCGCCGCCTAAAGTTTCTAAAGGTTTGCCGTTTACTTCAATGTAGACTTTGGCATTCTTATCTACAGCCGTAGCGGTGTAGAGAACTTGCCCCACGCGACCCATCATAGAAGAACTACCACCTCCACTTTCAAATTCTTCTGATAAATTGACATGGACACCATCACTTGCTGCCTTAACACCCAGTAGCTTTGTTCCTTGTGGAATTGTGGTAGTTTCGCTGCTTTCTGTTGGTCCAGCTAATAACTGTTGGAAAGCTCCTTCTAAAACTTCGTTAGGCGACTTCCCAAGAGCTTTGACTTGAACTGTTTGGGGAACCAACTTAAACCCACTACCTGTATCTTGCAGCCAAAAAACTTCAGCCTTTTGCTCATCACCCACCTTGTTTGCTGATACTGGAGGTTGACTTAGTGCTGGAACAGGGATTTGTACAGGGGGATTATTAGGAGGAGCAATACGAGCACTATTATTATTATTATTATCTGCGGGTTTGCTGGCAAAAAAAGCTATACCACCACCCACTGCAATAACCGCTGCTGTTATAGCTGCAATAATACCTGGAGAGAAACGGTTAGATCCTTGCTGTTCTTTCATATTGAAAACCTACCTTTAGGCTGAAATAGTATTTGTATGAGGAGAAGCCTGGTTAACGACGATACTTATAAACTAGGGGTTTCCAAAAACCTAGAAGATGGCTCTACTCGCAAAAATGCGGCAATCTCTAACTCTTCTGGTTTCATATTCAATTTTAGGATTCGCACTTGTAGACCGTCACCTTCCAGATTGCTTAAATCCAATCGTTTATTGAGATTGTTCACAACTGTGTTGACAAATTGAGGTGGAACCTGTTCTCCATTGGCTGCCACAATTGGGTTAACTAACTGGATATTCCTGCCACCAACGATACGAAATCCTGATTCCACCCTAATTAACAAGGGCTTATCCAGACTTCTATCCTGTAATTCTACTTGGGCACTCAAGCGGTTGTCGGCTAAAAATTTTACATTTGGATTGGTAAAATGATAGACATAATTCTTCTGCGCTGTGTTTGAAGAACCGCCTGTGTTAATTTTTAGCTTTTGTAACATCACCAGAAATTGAGGTGATTGTATGAGTTTATTGATATCCTGTTGAGTTAACACCAAACGGACACCAGCTTGTAAAGGTCGTTTGAATAATGGTCGTTTTTTTCCCAGACTGCGCGGTTCTAATTCAATTGCATCAGTTTCCAATTCTAAAGCTGCAATCCGAATGTCTTGCCACTTCTTGAGTTGCAAAGAACGCGCTGCAACACGCACCTTTTCTACCTTGCCTTGCAGCAATTGGTGAGTAGCGGCATTGTCAACTCGCACTTGCAATTGTTCTACTTGAGCCAACTGAGAACGGATAGCATTTTCAGCCGTCTGATCAACCACCAGTCCTACCGGAGTCACTAACCCTAACAAGCCAGATACAAGGAGTATGAAGAATTCCATGTTTTCGTTTGTGATAGTGGTATTCAGTTACCAGTTATCAGTTACCAGTTACCAGTTACCAGTTTTCACTGTTCACTGTTCACTGTTCACCGATTGAATCCACTGCTTTAGTGTAGATACAACGTCAGCGATCGCAATTTCTTGTGATTTACGACTTTTTCGTTCCACAACTTCGACTTTGCCATTGGCGATCGCTCGTCCGGTGACAATTCTGTATGGAATGCCAATCAAATCTGCATCTTTGAATTTTACTCCTGCCCGTTCATTACGGTCATCTAGTAAGGTTTCAACTCCTGCTTGATTGAGTTGGGCGTACAGTTTTTCGGCGATCTCCACTTGTTGGGCGTCGTTGATGTTAGGAATTGTAACAATCGCGTGATAAGGTGCGATCGCCACTGGCCAAATAATTCCATCTTTGTCGTAAGATTGCTCTACAGCAGCTTGAGCCAAGCGTGACACACCTACACCAAAACAACCCATCAGTAGAGGTTTTTCTTCACCCTGTTCGTTGGTATAAGTTGCACCCATTGCGATGGAATACTTAGTGCCCAGTTGAAATATGTGACCTACCTCGGTCCCACGAGCACTTTCTAGGGTTTGCTCTGGGTTGTGCTTTGCGCGATCGCCTGATCTTGCTTTACGCACATCTACTATAATTTTTGGTAACTTAAATTGCTCACCCCAATTTGCCCCGACGACGTGGTAGCCAGATTCATTGGCACCCGTGACAAAGTTTTTTAAATCAGCTGCTGTTTTATCGACCAAACGTAAAAAGCCTGGTGCTATATTCTTCACAGATTTAATATAATCATCCGCAACATCAGGAGCAATGTAACCCAAGGGCAAAGGCTTACTAGCCCATTTCCCTTGAGCTTCTGTATCTGGTACTGCAAGTTTAATCACTGTTTTCGCATCGTACTTCGGAGCTAACTTTGTCAATTCATTTTGTAACTTGACATCATTAACTTCTTGGTCACCTCGGATGCTCACCAGCACTAATACTGATGTTCCATTATCAAAAATTGTTTCGTAAAGAACGTTTTTCACAAGTTGGGTGGAGGAACATTTCAAAAATTCACAGACTTTCTCAATTGTTTCCGTCCCTGGTGTTTCTCGTTTTTCGTAATTGGTAAATGCAGAGGGTTGCGCGTCTGGTGGTAAAGAAACTGCTTTTTCTACGTTCGCCGCGTATTGCCCATCTTTAGTGTAGAGGACTTCATCTTCGCCTGCTTCCGCCAGCACCATAAATTCTTGAGAAGCAGAACCACCTATTGCACCAGAATCGGCTTGGACGTCACGAAAAGCCAAGCCAGACCGCCGCAGTATATTACTGTAGGCGATGTGCATATCCTGATATGTTTTTTCTAGACTTTCTTCATCTACGTTGAAGGAGTAAGCATCCTTCATGATGAATTCTCGTCCGCGCATCAAACCAAAACGGGGGCGAATTTCATCACGGAACTTAGTTTGAATTTGGTAGAGCAGCTGTGGTAGCTGACGATAGGAACGAATCATATCACGAGCAATTGTCGTGATGACTTCCTCGTGAGTTGGTCCTAGGGCTTGTTCCTGCTCGCGACGATCTTTGAGGGCGAACATGATACCCTCAGCTTTGGTGTAGGTGTCCCAGCGTCCAGACTCCTTCCACAACTCAGCCGGTTGAAGTTGGGGTAAGAGACATTCTTGTCCGCCAGCGGCGTTCATTTCTTCCCGGACAATTTGGGAGACTTTTTGCAGTACTCGCCACATGAGCGGAAGATAGGCATAGACACCGCTACCGATGCGACGAATGTATCCTGCACGAAGCAAAAGTTTATGACTGGGAATTTCAGCATCTGCTGGATCATCCCTGAGTGTGAGAAATAACATTTGTGACAGTCGCATCGTTTGTCCCCTTTCCAAATTCGATCATCTCTATTTCAGTTACAGTTTAAAATGAAGGCTTGCAGCTTCAGGAGCAAATTACCTTGCCTGATGTCGTTTATCAAGCACAGCCACCCCTAGAATTTATCCCTCCAGCGCTAGACCCCTGGTTTTTACGAGTTTGCCAGTTGTTCCTACCCAGCTTAATACACTGGAGAACGGCAATTAGTCATATTGAAGCAGACAACCCGGAAGTATTGCTGAATCTTTATCGCCAGTTTCAGGATCGCAAAATCCGTTTTTTAATCGCATTTCGTCATCCCAAGGCAGAAGATCCACTTTGTCTGGTGTACTTGCTTTCCCACATTTTGCCAAAGCTAGCACGACACAAGGGTGTAGTGCTACAGCCTCCGATTCACGCTCATTTTATCTACGACCGGGGAATTCCTCTATGGGCTGGTTCTTACATTGGCTGGGTTGCTTCACGCTTGGGTGGGACGCCTATCGTCCGAGGTAAGGCAGATTGGACGGGGTTACGATCAGCGCGTGATTTGTTTGCCAATGGTCAGTTCCCGATGGCGGCTGCACCAGAAGGAGCCACGAATGGTCTTTCAGAAATTGTCAACCCATTGGAACCCGGCATTGCTCAACTCGGCTTTTGGTGTGCTGAAGATTTGCACAAAGACAATCGACATGAGCAGGTTTTTATTGTACCAGTTGGAATTAAATATAGTTACATCTCTGCTCCTTGGGATGCGATCGCCAAACTTTTAACCGAATTGGAAGTGAACAGCGGTGTACCTGTAGACGCACAAAGCCACTCACAACAGAGCACTTTCGACTCTCTCTATCCACGCTTGTTTCGTTTAGGCGAACATTTATTGTCTTTAATGGAAAAGTTTTACACGCGGTTCTATCATCAAAAACTGCCTCTGCAAGAAGAAGCAAAAGATGTCAATGAACTGTTGGCATCTCGTCTGAACGCTTTGTTAAATATTGTGTTACAAGTTGCCGAACAGTATTTTGACTTACAACCCAAAGGAAATTTTAATGATCGCTGTCGTCGCGTAGAACAGGCTGGCTGGAATTATATTTTTCGTGAAGAATTTAAGGATGTCAAAGCACTCTCACCTTTAGAACGCGGTTTAGGCGATCGCATTGCCGAAGAAGCCAATTTGCGGATGTGGCACATGAGGCTGGTGGAAAATTTCGTTGCTGTCACAGGTAAATACGTACGAGAAAAACCCACACCAGAACGCTTTGCGGAGACAACCTTACTGATATGGAATATGGTGACTAAAATCAGAGGCGGTAGCCCTTCACATTACCGAACACTTGGCAAGCAAGAGGTAAAAATAACAGTAGGTGAGCCGATATCTGTTTCTGAACGTTATCCAAATTATCAGGCAAGTCGTCAAGGTGCAAGGCAAGCGGTTGCTGATTTAACGAAGGACTTACAACTGGCGATGGAGGATTTGATAAGGTAGTGTTCCGCTTGTGGCTAATCCTTCACTGTAGAATATACTCTCCCCATGAGTCAACGTACGCCTGGTTTAATTGCAATCATTTGCTACAAGTTTTTTACAGCTATACTATTCCTTCTCAGTGCGATATCGATTTTTTTGACCTTAAAACATCGTCAAGAGTTACAACAGTTTGCTGATTCACTCGAACTTGCTTCTAAGCAAGGAATTATAGCTTGGGGTGTGAACAAAATCTTAAATTTGAACCCAAAAACTCTTCAGTTTGGTGGGGTTGTGACAGCAGTTTACGCAGTCGTAACAATAATTGAAGCTGTAGGACTATGGTTAAAGAAGGCTTGGGCAAGGTGGCTAGTGATAGGTGTGGTAGGAATCAGCATTCCACCCGAAATTTATGAATTGATTAAAGGATTTTCCTTGCTCAAGTTACTTGCCTTTATCATTAACATTGGAATTTTTATCTATCTTCTACGAGAAGTTCCTAACGATAGAAAGGCTCATCAATAGCAATCTAATTTGTACAGTTATTTTGACGCTGACGCCTAGATATTAAGGGAAAAATGGAGAAATTACAAATGCAAAAACAGCCCAACCAATACAAAGCATGCTCGCACATTGGGCTGATTTTGAGTGATGATGAAATTGCCCAGATTGATAAGTTTATCAACCTTTACCTGAACTAAAAGCCAGTCGTTAAAAGTCAGGAACTCATGACTTATGACTCATCACGAGAACCTAAGAAGCTGTTTCCCTAGCTGCCCCGTAACCTAGCTTTTTTGGAGACACTGAAGTCTCGCGACGTCCTGTCCGCAGTTTGGGCTTGGGACTGCCACGTTTTTCTCCTTCTGTGTTGTTGGTGTCGGATGAAGACCAAGAGGAGCGGGGGCGATCAGAAGACAACTCACCACGACGATTTGAGCGCAGTCTGGGTTTGGGAGTTGGCGGTACGAGATCTTCTTCTGTAATGTCTGGTTCTGATTGCAGCCAAGCAGGACGGGTTTGGTCGTAAGCAATTTGCAACGCTGCTGCAGCGATCGCCTGAGCATCGTATTGTTCAATCAGCTCACTTACCATTGGTAAAAATGAAGCTAAACGCTCACCTGCCAATGCTTCTCGCACTTGAGTTTGCAATTTCTCTATCTGCCGCGCTTCAATTTGTGTCCGTGTAGGAATCGACAGCACTTGCCAAGTCTGCCGATTATGGCGTTCAAACACTTGCTGCTTGCGTCGTTCAAAAGGCTGCACCAGAGAAATGGCTGTACCTTCTTTACCAGCTCGACCAGTACGACCAATCCGGTGAACATAGGTTTCTACGCTATCGGGTAAGTCAAAGTTAATCACGTGAGACAACTGGTCAACGTCTAAACCTCGTGCTGCAATATCCGTTGCAACGACCCACCGTACTTGACGATTGCGGAACCGTATCAATAACCGTTCCCGCGCTTGCTGCGACAAATCACCGTGATATTCATCCACACTATGACCAGCTGCTTGCAGTTGATTGGTGAGTTCTGCTGCTGTACGTCTAGTGCGAACAAATATTAAAGCCGATTCTGGGTCTTCCATTTCGAGAATTGGCTGTAATGCTTTGGCTTTTGTCCAGTGGCGGGGTACAACATAAGCCACCTGATTAATTTTGTTAGGAGCGGCTTTTGGCTGCTCAACAGTTACTGTGACCGGCGAACGTAAGAACTTGTTGACTAATTGACGAATTGAGGGAGGCATTGTTGCCGAGAATAGAGCTGTCTGGCGGTCTTTGGGGGCTTGAGAGAGAATTTTCTCTACATCGTCGATAAAGCCCATGCTTAGCATTTCATCAGCTTCATCCAACACAAACCATTTCACCCGATCCAGCTTCAAACTGCCTCGATCAAGCAAGTCTATCACTCGCCCTGGCGTACCTACTACCATATGAACGCCGCGTTTGAGTTGTAACATTTGACGATCTATCGATTGACCACCGTAGATTGCTAAAACCCGCAAATCTTGGTTTGCAATAAATTGATTGATCGCATCGTGAACTTGAATAGCTAACTCACGAGTTGGTGTTAGAACCAAAGCTTGGACAGCTTTTTGAGTCACATCCACCTGATCTATAATTGGCAGGGAAAATGCTGCTGTTTTTCCTGTTCCAGTTTGTGATTGACCTACGACATCACGACCTGATAACAGGTGTGGAATTGCTTGCGCTTGGATGTTTGTTGGTGCGCTAAAGCCTAGTTTTTCTAATAGCTGAGCAGACTCTTGTGAAATTCCTAAATCTAAAAACGAAAGATTCATTAACTCTCCTATATGTTCATTTGGTTTTTTGATGAGTCATTTGTGATGTCTCAAAAGACAAATAACTCCTAGCGTATGCCTATGACAAGTCTTTTGACGTTTAAAGTCGCGTACACTTTGTGATGAGCGACACTCGCCAGATAGTTGAAAACTTTCCTTGGCAACGGCTGGCTCACAAATGACAACTTAGTTGGTGACAACGTGACCATAAAGGTCGTAAGCATCAGCTTTTTGGATAGCTACTGGTACGATGGTTCCTAACCGTGCTTCTCCATGAACAAATACCTGCCCGTCTACTTCTGGGGAAAACCTGCCAGAACGACCAACTAACTGTCCTGTTACAGGATTTTCTTGTTCAATCAGAACATCAACGACTTTGCCAATTTCAAGTTGATTTTTCTTTAAAGAAATCGGCTGTTGGAGTTCCATGATTACGTTCCGCCGCTCATCCATGACGAATTGAGGCAGCTGATTTGGTAGGTTGTAGGCAGGTGTTCCTTCTTCTTTTGAAAAGGTAAACACACCCACATGGTCAAATTCATGACGCTGGATGAACTGCGACAGATGCTCAAAATGTTCCTGTGTTTCTCCTGGAAAACCGACAATCAACGTCGTTCGCAGCACAGCTTTTGGTAATGTCTCTTTTATGCGTTCGATAATCCCATCGTTCACCCGTCCTTGCCAGGGACGATTCATAGCGCGGAGAATGTCTGGATGGGAATGCTGCAAGGGCAAATCCAGGTAAGGTAAGACGTTAGATGTCTCACCAATTGCTGTTATCACATCTGGGGTAAGTCCGGTTGGATAGGCATAGTGTATACGAATCCACGGCACATTGACTTTCCCCAAAGCACGAAGTAATTCAGCTAATTTCGGCTTGCCATAAATATCAATACCGTAATTGGTGGTAATTTGGGAAATCAAAATGATTTCTTGTACACCTTGACTTGCTAGCTGCTCTGCTTCGGTAACGATTGATTCTATGGTACGCGATCGCTGGTTTCCCCGCAGGTGGGGGATAATGCAAAAAGCACATCGGTAATCACAACCTTCAGCAACCCGCAGGTAAGCCACTCCTTCTGTTGTGGTGCGATAACGGGGTGTGGTCTCATCAGCAATGTAGGTTGGCTGTGAACTAACGAGCTTAACCCGCTTACCTTGTTCTACTTGCTGAATAACATCCACTATTTTGTGATAATCCCCGCTTCCCACCACTGCTACTGCCTCAGGCAACTCTTCCAACAACTGTTCTTGGAAGTGCTGCGCCATACAGCCTGTGATAACTATTTTTTTATCTGCCTCTGCCAGTTCTACTAAAGTTCTAACAGATTCTTCTCTTGCCGCTTCAATAAAACTACATGTATTAACTATAACATATTCTGCTAACTCTTCATTAGAATCTACGCCGTACCCTGCTTCTACTAGCAGTCCGAGCATATGTTCTGTATCTACTCTATTTTTCTCACAGCCTAAGTGAGAAATTGCAATTGTTGGCTTGTCACCCATATTCACAAAAATCTTTAGGTTTTTTCATGTACTTCAATGGTTTAAGGGCTAGTTTTTTGCTTCAAACATCATGAGGTTGGTAAAAACCTCCTAATTTTGCTATGACTTTCTAGTTATATACAGCCTCAGACAGCTATGACCATGATCAAGATAGAGTTCATGCTATGATAGCTCTATTAATCTGTTGGTCAAGAGAAAATAAGCAACAGTTTGATAAGTTTGACACTAGTCGTTAATCTTTGTTTATAAATTGCCTGTTGGTATTTTACATTACCGTTACGTGTGTGTTGTTAATTTACCTCTTGGGAAGCCACTCTCGATTTAGAAATTGGTCAGGTTAATGATTGCAATTGTTCACCTCCCCAGAACCAACTGTGTGTGGCGCTTTTTGAGAAGTCGCTACCCTAAGGAAAATAGCGCGTTAAAACGCCTGCATAACGGTAATGCTATCCCTCCATTCAGCCAATGCCTGAAAGAAGTAATAGGCGAGATGCCTTATCCACGGGAAGCTGCCTCGCGTTTAGTGAGTGGCAAACTCCTCTTGTGTGTCAACATTATCTTAACATATCTTATGGAAAGTTGACTGCCACATTCCATCCTAAGGAGGAGGTAGACGATTCTGGAGCCAAAATCAAATAAAACAGTACTGGCAAGTCGTCGGAAATGCTAGTTGGCTGCAAATAACAAATAGAATTGTTTAACGATTTAGTTGAAACAAATCGTGATAAAAAGCAAACTTAATTAATTAGTAGTGAATTATGAGTCAATAGTCAATAGTCACCAGTGATAATAACAAATGATAAATGACTAAGGACTGATGACTCCGCAAAGCGGGTTAAAGACGTGGACTTATATCAGCTATTTAAAACCCGAACACCAATTATAGGCGTAGTTCACCTACTACCGTTACCTACTTCGCCCCGTTGGGGAGGTAGCCTCAAAGCAGTCGTTGACCGTGCCGAGCAAGAAGCAACAGCCCTGGCAAGTGGAGGGGTTGACGGTATTATTGTAGAAAATTTTTTCGACGCGCCGTTTGCTAAAAACCAGGTCGATCCAGCAGTTGTGAGTTCAATGACTATGTTGGTACAGCGGATACAAAATATGGTAACGCTGCCTGTAGGTATAAATGTTTTACGGAACGACGCTAGAAGTGCAATGGCGATCGCCAGCTGTGTCAGAGCGCAATTTATCCGCGTTAATGTCCTCACAGGTGTCATGGCAACTGACCAGGGTATTATTGAGGGAGAAGCTCATCAACTCCTGCGCTATCGGCGGGAGTTAGGCAGCGATGTCAAAATATTTGCTGATGTGTTGGTCAAGCACGCTCGTCCCTTGAGTGCTGTGAATCTCACCACAGCAGTGCAAGACACCATTGATCGCGGTTTGGCAGATGCGGTAATTATATCTGGCTGGGCAACGGGTCATCCTACAAACCCAGAAGATTTGGAATTGGCGTCTTCTGCTGCTAACGGCACTCCAGTGTTTATTGGTAGTGGAGCAAGTTTAGAAAACATTGCTACACTGATACAGGCGGCAGATGGTGTGATTGTTTCCAGTGCTTTGAAACGCCACGGTCGTCGTGAGCAACCGATAGATCCAAATCGAGTTAGTCAGTTTGTAGAAGCTGCACGTAAAGGTTGGAACTCTAAAGGTGAAACAAAATCAACTTCCGAGCTAAAGCTACACTCGTAACTGAGGAACGGGGAATTGGGAATGGGGAACAAGTAGTCGCTAGTAGTTACTTAAGAAGTAATGAGTAAAAAAAACTAATGACTAGCAACCAACAACTCATACATTCCAATTTCCTATTCCCAAATCCTAGTCTTTTATTCCCAATTCTTTATTGCAGTTTATGAGTCGCCGTCGTTCTATTCCCTGGATTCATAAAAAGTCGCGGATCTTAATTGCCGTGATCGCATCTTGTGGTGCATTAACAACAGCTTATCTGACTGTCGTTAAGTTGACACAAGCATCTGCCGCTTGCCCCACCAAGAGCTGTGATTTAGTACTTTCTAGCCCCTATGCGACAGTTTTGGGGCTACCTCTAGCTTTGTTTGGCTTCCTAGCTTACGCCAGCATGGCAATCTTCGCTTTGGCTCCTTTAGCAGTTGATCCAGCGAAAAATAAAAATAGCCGGACAAAGCTGGAAAATGTGACATGGTTGCTGCTTTTGGCAGGTGCGATCGCCATGTCTATCTTTAGCGGCTACTTAATGTATCTGTTATTTTTCACAATCAAAGCACTTTGTCTGTACTGTCTTGCTTCGGCTGTATTCTCCCTGACTCTGTTAGTGCTAACTATTATTGGTCGCACATGGGATGATATTGGGCAAATTTTCTTTACTGCCATTATTGTTGGCATGGTGACGCTCATTGGGACTTTAGGCGTTTATGCCAATGTAAATAACCCTAATGCTAGAACTAGCTCGAATGGAGTGAGCTTAGAACCAAGCGGAGATCCAACAGCTGGTGTTGGTTGGCCTATTACCACGACTTCTGGTGAAGCAGAAATTGAGTTAGCACGTCACTTAACCAAAATTGGTGCTAAAGAATACGTGGCTTGGTGGTGTCCTCATTGCCACGAACAAAAGCAACTGTTCGGTAAACAGGCGTATCCAGAAATTCAAAAAATTGAGTGTGACCCGCAAGGTAAAGATGCTCGTCCAGATTTGTGCAAAACAGCGGGTATTCAAGGCTTTCCCACTTGGATAATTAAGGGTAAACAATATCCCAACGTACAGCCATTAGAGAAATTAGCTCAAATTTCTGGCTATCAAGGTCCACGCAATTTTAACAATTTTCCTGGTGCTTTTAAATAGTTTCCAGTTAATCTAACCCACCCTGGCTTCGTCGCCTGAGGGTGGGTTATGCCAATTCAAAATTCAAAATGGACTGCGTCCCGCTGCGCTAACAAAATTCGTCTTGAAAAGTTTTGCGCCGGGAAACCCCTATGGCTAACGCCACGCCTTATACCGTTTTACTTTAAAGTTGATACAAATGGGGAGCAGGGAGCACCCGAGCAGGGAGCAAGGGGAAAGAATTAGAAACCAATCATTTGTATCAGGGATTTAGTGAAATGGTATTACGGCTATCGGGGAGAACCTGAGCCCTATGGCTAACGCCACGGCTGCGCCTAACGGGCACGGCCCCGTGCCGAACGGTTCCGCTAGCCCCTAAAAGGGGCGCTGCGCAAACGCTTTAGACCTCTGGGCGTGCGCTTTGCGCATACGCCAGATGCCTGCTGAGGGAAAACGCCAGGTGCTACAACGGGGGGAACCCCCGCAACGCACTGGCTCCCCTCCCGCAGCACTGGTCTCACCGGACACGCAAACTTTTCGCAAAATAAAGAAAGCCGAGACGAAACTTGGGTTTGAGAATGTGTATCTGTCGCATTCTTTTTTCAAATTGGTATTACTTTACTCGCTCAAAACTGGAGATTTCCACCAGTTGTTTTGTTGTATAAGCGTGTGGACTTGCCAGTCAGGGTCTAGTTGAGGATAATCTAGACGGTAATGTCCTCCCCGGCTTTCGGTTCTAAAGGCAGCGCTTTTAAGAATTAAAATACCGATATCTAGTAAATTGCGAGTTTCCGCCCACAAACGTAATTGCCGTTCAACGTCAGGTATCTCTAAACGAGCTGACTCTGTGGGACGTAAAGACAGCAAAAATTGACTCACAGGCAAAGAAATATAATCTTGCTGCCAAGACTCAAGAGTTGCGATCGCGCTTTCCAAACCTGATTGCTCTCGGCTAATACCAGCGCTTTGCCAAAGAAGACGTGGTATTTTATCTCGCAGTACTTCTAAATGTTCTTGCTGGGGTTTCCATTCGGTTACATCGGCGCGAAACTCTTGTATAGCAATATTTTCTGACAGGTTTGACACGCGAGTCACATCTGGAGGAATCTGGAGATCTGCCATTTGTGCGCCAAATACGATACATTCGAGTAGAGAATTACTTGCAAGGCGATTCGCTCCATGTACTCCAGTACTTGTAGTTTCTCCCACTGCGTATAAACCAGGAATATTTGTCCGGTTCATCAAATCGGTGACAATACCACCCATCCAGTAATGAGCAGCAGGGGCAACGGGAATAGGTTGCGAGAAAACATCCACACCCCAATATTGACAAACTTTAATGATATTGGGAAAGCGGTGGCGGATTTTTTCAGCAGGAATGGGACGCATATCTAACCAAACATGAGCAGTGGCTGGATCAGTTGAAGTGCGCTGTAAATGGCTAAAAATTGCACGACTGACCACATCTCTGGGAGCAAGTTCGCCTGCTGGGTGATAATCAAAGGCGAAACGCCGTCCGTCGTTATCGACAAGATGCGCCCCTTCGCCGCGCACAGCTTCACTGATCAAAAAGCGACCTGGTTTTGTTAAAGCAGTGGGGTGGAATTGGACAAATTCTAAATCCCTGAGAATTGCCCCAGCACGCCATGCGATCGCCACACCATCACCTGTGCTAACAGCAGGATTTGTGCTTTGGGCAAACACCTGACCCCCTCCACCTGTTGCCAAAACCACAGCATTTGCTTTTATCCATTTAACATGACCTTGATAAAACAGGCTAATACCTTGACATCTGCGTGTTTCTGGTTCTAGCCATAAACTCAAAGCCAAAGCTTGCTGAATCACTTGAATGTTTTGGCGTCGTAGAACTTGGTTGGCGAGAGTAGTCGTGACTTCTCTACCTGTTGTGTCTGCAGCGTGAAGAACGCGGTTGCGGGAATGAGCAGCTTCTAAGGTTAAAGCCAACTGGCTGCCATGACGGTCAAACGCTACTCCCAAGTTTACAAGGGATTGAATGCAGCTAGGAGCTTGTTTGGCAAGAAATTCCACAGCAGGGCGATCGCACAAACCGACACCCGCTTGGATGGTATCTTCAATGTGTAGATAAGGAGAGTCTTCTGGGGCGACTGCTGCAGCAATGCCACCCTGGGCCCAATCACTAGCTGAGAGAGAAACTGTTTCTTTAGTAATCAAGCCGACTTGCAACTCGGCAGGCATGCATAGTGCTGTGTATAGTCCAGCAGCACCAGCACCGACAACAATAACATCAAATTGGCTTTTAATATCTGTCTGAGGCAAAGCAGGGGGTGTGGGGAGTAGGGGAAGTGGGATGAGGAAGTAGGGGAGGCAGCGTCGTCCCGAAGACAAGGACTGCGCCGTGCTGTCTCACCGTGGGCGGGTTTCCCGACAGCCCGGCGTCTGGCGTTCGGTTGTTGCGACTAGCGTCCCGTTGAGGCGACTGCCGTGGAGTCGGGGAATTTCCCCTTGTCGTCTTATCCTCGTTGTCCCTCTTCTTGAATAAACTTATTTCCACTCCCAAAAAGGAGTGGATCACATAGCAGCTTGAGGATCTACAAATGGATTATCTGTAGATACCGTTGTTGAAGCGCTCGGCTCCTTCTGTGTAGGCAGGTACGACTTCTGAGACGGTAAAGTGGTCTAGGTTACCTTCCAGAATGTGTTTCTGACGTTCGCTTAATCCGGTAATATCCAACACATCCTCTACTTTTTGGTAAGGAGCATTCGTGATAATTTTCATTGCGAGGGTGGGATACAGTCCTGGATATTTTTGAAAAGCTCGCACGTTGGTATTATTCAAATCAATTTTTTTACCATAAACCTCTGCTAGTCTTTCATCTGCAGGGTTGCGGAGGCTTTGAGCAGCCAGAACTGGGACTGAACGAAAAGCAGTTAAGCTCAAATCAGCTGCTTGAGCTGTTTGAGTTGTTCCTAACCATCCCAAGCATCCCAACAACAAACTAAACACTGTTAATAAACGCACTAATGCTTTCACGATTTTTTACCTCTTTTCATCCACTCAAAATGAAATAAAAGCCTTAAGCTAAAAGCAGTCAGTGTGCAGAAAGTTCTGAGTAGGAAGTGCTGTAGACGCCACGGACACTCTCCAAGGGTGGAGAAGAATTGTAGACGGAAGTGTTCTGCGAAGGGCGATTTTCCGTAAAGCCCGTTGGGCTTGCCGTAAACGCTTGCAGGGCAGCTTCTTATAGACTCCGCAGGCAGTTTGCCGCACTCGGTACTTTGTACTCAGAACTGCTTTGGCTGATTGCCGACAGCTTAATCAACACAGCAGTATCAGAAACTAATATACAGCGATTAATATCCACAATTCTTACCGCCGCCTAGCTTTACCAGATTTTTGCTAAAAATTATTTCCAGTCACAAAAGTACTTACTCTTACTTTAACTGAGTTTGTCTTAACTAACTGTAGATGGATACGATATACGTATATGTAAATAGTATACGTAGCTGCTCTAAAGTTGACCAGCATTAGTTACGGAATTACTAAGATTGATCATCTTGTCAATTTTTGTAAAATTTTATTGACGCCAATCACTTTAATCTGAAGAGTCTAAATGATTGGTAAACACTCTTGTGGGGGTGGCAGTATAGGAGTGTGGCGAAATATCTCTCCCTCTTTGTCTGGCTGATTTAATACTTTGTTTCACAACTCAAATAGGATTGTCATATATTAGACTCCCAACAAAAGACATAAATCTTTTCTGGAAACGCAAGCGGACACGTTGAAGATATCTCTATAACACCAATTACGAAATTGAGGAGTGTACCATGAAGAAAGTTTTAAATTTCATTTATCGCTTGATTGGTCTAGAAAGCGACGAATCAAAACTTACTGATTCGTATAAATAGTCTTGGATAAGTGAGTATCAGGGTTTCTTTGGAAAATTGTTGCTTTTTATGACATTTCTATTTCAAAGTTCTAAACTTTCTTTAACTTTTTAAACCTGTCTAAGTTTTACTAATGCTTTAAGTTTAATTTAATCGAAGATTACAAGCCTTGAGATCAGAATAATCATGACTAGCACTCAGAGAACGTCTGGGTGCTTTTTTGACCAGTTCTTCAACGCTTTTGCTAACCTGGAGATATAGCGTTCGTTACCCTTCCTTTGCAAATGGTTGGGTGAAAGAGGTTTTATATGGCTCATTTAAATCTGCGTCGCCCCCAAAATGTCAGTGGGGATTTTTATGTTGATACTTCCTGTATAGATTGTGATACTTGCCGGTGGATGGTTCCAGATGTGTTTACAGAAGTTGATGAACAGTCGGTGGTTTATCACCAACCAGTCAATGAGGCGGAAAGATTAGAAGCGCTTCAAGCTCTGTTGGCTTGTCCTACCAGTTCCATTGGTACAGTAGAAAAGCCCCAAGATGTCAAAGTTGCTCAACTGAGTTTTCCGATTCCTGTAGAGGATAATGTTTACCATTGCGGCTATCACTCAGAAAATTCCTATGGTGCTGCTAGCTACTTCATTGAACGACCGGAAGGTAATATTCTGGTTGATTCTCCCCGGTTTACTCCTCCTTTGGTGAAGCGCTTGGAACAGATGGGGGGAATTCGTTATATGTACCTGACTCACAGAGATGACGTGGCGGATCATCAAAAATTCGCAGAACATTTTCAGTGTCAGCGCATCCTCCACGAAGATGATATTACTTCTGGAACTCGCCATGTGGAAATTCATCTGAGTGGAAAAGAGCTATTTGAGTTGACTTCTGATATGCTCATTATTCCAGTTCCCGGACACAGCAAAGGACACACCGTCTTACTTTATAAGAATAAGTTTTTGTTTACTGGCGACCATTTGGCATGGTCTGATAGTCTCAAGCAACTTATGGCTTTTCGAGATTACTGCTGGTATTCTTGGTCAGAACAAACTAAATCGATGCGTGAACTGGCTAATTACACTTTTGAGTGGGTGCTTCCAGGTCATGGACGTAGGTATCATGCTGATGTGGAAACCATGAAAAAGCAGATGCACAAGTGTGTTGAGTGGATGGAATAGCTTGGGCGGTAGGTGTCGCAACTTAACCGTTTCACCACCGCCCGACTCTATCTTTTAGTTAGACAACACTTTTTCTAGAGCAGTAATTGACGGTGCAAAGAAGTAGCCGCCACCCGTGGGAATCACCCAATCTTCAGGGGCGGTTAACTTCTTACACTGAGAACCACCCTGGTTATCTTCAAGGCGGATAAAGAAAGTTCGTGTGCGATCGCCTCCTTGATCACTTTGACCAATGATCGGATCATGACCAAGAGGTATTTCAGAAATGCCTTCACACTCGTGACCTTTAGCAGCCGTATCGCTGAAGTCGGCATTATTAACCCAAAATTTGGTTACAAATTCAAACTGGTCTACAATCGAGGTCTGATAAGCCAAGAAGTGCAGACCGCGATCAACAAAGTTCGGATCTTGCTGTGGATTGTCTGGGGTTGAAGGAGATACAGGACCATAAGGAATACCCCTACGCAGCAAGCGACGCGTTTGGGTCGTCACTTCGCTGGTATCAATAATTTCTTCCTCAGTTGTCCCGTTTCCCCCTGGTGTTTTGTCGTTGCGTGGATAGGTTTTGCGGGTATGGGCGATAAACGGACAGCGAATACCAGTAGCATCCTTGGAAGGGGGAACAACGTCGTTCTTAAATCCGTTCTCATCTGGTGGATCCTCGCCGTTGAATTCAAAATCATTGTTGGCGAGCTCATCATCACCTAAACTTGGATTGTCTTTTTCAGGTGTGCGGACGGTAGGAGCGCCACTTGGCCAACGACCAACCAGCTTTGCGCTGACTTTTCTGGGGTTGGTGTCTAAGTCTTCAGCAGTATCCTTGAGAAACTCATGAAACTTGAACACATCTTGACGTAGCCGACGGAAAACAAGGTAAGAGCCATCATTTGCCCAGCTTGGTCCTGCTGATACCACCTCACCTTTACTGTCATCCAGTTTTTTGGCCTTCTCATCCTGACCCTCGTAGCCGAAAACGAACTCTCCTGACCAGAGAAGATCCTGTCCTGGTTTGCCCTGATTCGGATTCTCTGGGTTTTCCCGAGGAGTGAGAAGGTCTTTGGGATCATCAGAAACCCTACCACGAATACCAGGTTGTGATAGTCCATCTAAGTTGCCGAAGTGCTCATGTCCTGAAAGGGGCGGAGGTAAAGTAGCACCCTCTTCAATAAAAGTGATTTTGGCACCGCTCCCTTTTGGGAATGTCACAATACTTTCTACAATCCGGGCAACTTCTGCCTGCAAGTCCGTATGCTCATCGCTTGCAACAATGAAAACCACGTCAACTTTGCCGTTGTCTGGTCCACCCACAACCCAGCCTATGGGTTTGCCGTCCTTATCCACTGGGTCGTTCAGTTGAGAGGCGCGTGCTGCTAGACCAGCTTTAAATGCTTTATCTGTGAAAGCATCAGCATCCTTGGTTAGTTTTTTTAGTCCCTCAAAGGAGAAGGCTACATTAACCCAGGTTGCTTTAACACTACCTTCGCGACCCCGCCGTTTTCGAGTTGCTTTGAATATCCGGTTAAAAGCAATCACTTCTGATGCAGTGGCAATAAACTGAATCTGTGTCTTGAGCCATTGCTTGAAGGAACCTGCATTTTCAATTTCTAGGAAGAGGAGAGTCTGGAAGTCTTTATTGAAGCCACCCAAAATGTTGCCTTGAATATTGTTCACACAAAGAACAGGTTCATCGGGCGTAGGTGGGCGCATTTTACTTAAGAGTTGACCCGCCAAAGGAGGAGGAGTAGGTGCTTCACGAATGATTTGTTGAGTCATAATACAAATCCTCTTTTTAAGTTAAGCAAGCTATTTAGAACTTAGGTATCGAGCTTATATGCATAAAATGCTACCTAAGTGGCTAAATGTAATTTCAGCTTTTTAAGCTTTCTATTTGTAATAGATGCAAGCAAAATTAACTTATGCACCTTTGTGAGAAAGAAGTCAGTCGGCACAATAAAACTAAACTGTGTTAAGAAAAGTAAACAATACTCAAACCTTTTGTCTCCGTGTTTCCCTGGCTTATCCCAACGATAATTATTTACGCCGACCTATTTATGCTTTTATCTTCCAATCTCTTTCTTTTAAGAAAAAGATAAATATATAGCAATCCTAAATGAGTTGTGAAATTATTCGTTGAGGCGGGGAACAGCGAATAGGGAACAGGGAAGAAGAATGTACAAATATGCTTTGTTTTTTCACAAATGAAATAGGATTGCTATAGCAATCCTATTTCATTTGTGAAAATATCGAACCGCCAAGACGCCTTAGACGCGCAGCGGCGTGCCGCAGGCTATAACGCCAAGAAAAGAAAGAAGAGAGAATTTTAAAATGATTTAGGATTGGTATACATATAAACTAAACCTAATCAGAATTTATAATGGAGTTAAATAGCTCCAATGACCAGACATTTTATGTTTAATTAAATTCAGCTACTTTTACTAAGAAAACTTACGCATTGACATAAAGCAACTAAAAGCTCGTTAGCTCGGTAGAGAACGCTACGCAAACACTAACACCGATCTGAGTTGCTTTTTCTGGCAGACTTTACAAAAATTTGATTCTGTAAGTCAGACTTATTTGCATCCCTTCGTTCTTTTATTAAGTGCAAGCAAAATAAACTTATGCACTAGTGAGATAAAAATGAAAAAATCTTGAGCAATCTGACTATTAGACATTTCCAAAAATCGATTTTTAGTGCAAGCTTCGTAAAAGTTTCATAGTCATTTTTGGAGATGTCTATAGCAATCCTAAATGAGTTGTAAACTTATAGGTTAAGAGAGGGAACAGGGAACAGGGAACAGATTTTTCACAAATGATTTAGGGCTGCTATATTACACAAAACTACTTCGTCTGTAGTTTCAGGCGTTTATGTTTCCAGTTCGCTAAAGTTAACTTGCGATCACTTGCGGCGGTGCACTACGCCACAACTGATACAATCGTGTGCCGTGTGTTGTTATATACAAAATATCTCCACCACTCAGGTTTGTTTCCAGTAAATCCCAGCCGTGAAGAGTTTGAGAATTAGTCTCTAAGTATAAAGGAACAAACTCAGCAGACATGGCTACATCTTTCACCTGCTGACCACAAAAAGGGTGTAGGGGTGTAATCAAAGTTGCAAAAGCAACCCAAAGACTATCTGCTGTAATGCCGTTGCCGAGTATTTTTCCACCCAATGCAGCAGCTGCAAACGCTGGGGCTGCGAGTTCAGCAGGACTCAAAACTGCCTCGAAGTCAAACACCTGTTGTGCCATATGAGCAAAATCGGGTTCTGCGTAATGGACTATCACTGGTACTTGGGGTGTCATACCTTTTGCCTTAAGGGCAACTTCTAAGTTAGTCGCATCGTTACCTGTGACAGCAAGGACTGCAGCGGCAGAATCTAAATTAGCGACTTTGAGTGTGGCTGAAAAGCTAGCATCAGCATAAACAACGGGAATACCTGCTCCACGAGCAGTGTTGACATACTTGTTGTTAGAATCGCGTTCAATGACGACGACCTCATGTCCGCTTTTTGAGAGTTGCTCAACAACTTTTATACCAATTCCACTTAAGCCACAGACAATGTAGTGATTACGGCGAGGAACTCGTGCGGCATCCCAAAATTGTTTAAAGCGACTACCCAAAACAAAATCATTGAGCAGTGCGTATAATAGACCGATGACAGCAGCCCCAATCAGCATCATTAGAACGGTAAATAGTTTAATGCTGTCAGGAGCATTTTCTACGACTTTGTCATTACCACCTGCTCCCGTAATCATGCCTACAGCAAAGTAGAGAGCATCAACAATAGAAATATTCGTATTGGTAGAAGTGTAGGTGAGGGTGGCAATTACAATAGTGATCAGCAAGACAATAGTCATCACGATCACTGATGCCGCGTGTTTCTTGAACTGCCGTAAACTGGTCAGGACTTTTAGAAGTTTTGTAAACCGTGATTTGTGGGTGGAACGGATACACGGTTGAGTACCAATGATCAGGCGATCGCCCACCTTTAACTCTTGTCCAGACAACACTGCACTAACCAAATCCATCTCACCCTTGACTGGCATATAGTAAATCATTATCCGCGAGCGATCATTCCACAAATCACTCAGCTTGCGACCAAGCCACGGATGATTTTTATCTATATATTCTTCGTAAATAGGCCAAGTTTGTTTGAAAAGTTTGATTTGCCCAATTACTTGGTTTCCTAAAGCCGCAAAGGTGAAGACGGGTGCTGCCAAACCTGCAACACTCAGACTTAAGTGGTTAGGGACAGCTTTATCCAGGCGATCGCCCAAATTGGTATTAAAAAACCGGTTGATAATCCGAATTTGCGGATTCAACATCCGCGCTTGCATCATAACTGACAGATTCACTTCATCATCAGGTCCAGCAATCACCAAAGTGTGTGCCTGCTGAATTCCTGCTGCTGTAAGGGTACTAGCTGCTTGCAAGTCGCCGACAATCAGATCTCCTGATGATTCGCCTGCAATAGGTTGATGATGAACGCCAACGACTAACGCCCCCTGTTGTCGCAGCAAACGAAAGATTTTATATCCGGTGCGACTTAAGCCACAAACAATGATTCGAGGTTTCATGTAAAGGCAGCATAACTTACAGGATAAAGCTGCATTCTTATAGATTTCTTCTCATTTTTACTGATTTCTCTCTAATATAACTGTAGCTGAAAACACGATAATTGCAAATTTTAGAACACTTTTATTCAATCTGTTAATCTTTTGACCATTTGTGCATAAAGCAAGACTTGTTTTGGAGACCAAAAAAGCAATCTACCGAAATTTAAGGCAGCTGTTGTAAAACTTAGAGCTTCAAAATCCTGAATTTTGTTTTCAACTTGGTTTTCCAAATCTGCCAAGCTTGTATTCTCTGTGTTTTTCACCGTACCAGTATAAGCTTTCCACCCTTCATTTATAGCTTCTGCAACGACTGATGAGCAGTTTCTTTTTATCAAATGGTAGGATTTATTTTCCTTTATAAATTTTTGCCAGAATGTTTTAATCGGCTCCTGAGGAAGGTTTAATAATTCAACTGTGCAGTCTGCTTGTCTTTGAGAGTTAGGTTGACCTAAAATTAAACAATCTTCCTCATAACTAGTACTTTTAATATCAGCCAAATGCTGGAATAAGAGTTGATTAATGTTTTGATTTTTATGATTAATAATACTTTGAGTATTCTGCATTGATGACCTATTTATAATTTCTTTGTTAGGCCAAAAGCTTATATAAGTATCTATACCTACCTGCATTGAAGCGTGACCTAAGAACTCCTTGGGAAACCAAATGTAGACAGTGATAATATCTCTCATGGAAACACTCATGCTTAATTGCTCGTCCAACGCCGCTTATTTTCGAGTATTACTACTCATTTTAAGCAAACAAGCCACACCTATGCCAAAATATTGAAGTTCTTTGTTTATGAGTATTTCACCGTCAATTGAACAATATAACCGAGCGAAAGTTTGGTCGCTACTCAAAAATCTGGTTGCACTTACCTATGTTTTTGCGGCATATATTTTTGGTATCGCATTACTATTCGTTCAGCCTTGGTGGGGCAATTTACTAGGTGTGCTCTTGACTGCACACTCTTTGCTCATTGCCTCGGTATTTATTCATGAATTTATTCACAGTAGTGTCTTCAAGTCGCGATCGCTCAATGTTTTCTGGGGGCGAGTGATGATGCACTTGAATGGGGCTTGCTATGCAACTTGGTCACAAATTTACGAACACCATATCAACCATCACGTTCAGATCACAGACTTCATTCCATTCGACTATGCAAGCGTAAAAAACTGGTCGCCTTGGTTGAGAAAGACTATTCAAACACTAGAGTGGCTATATATTCCTGCATTTGAATACCTGATTCGTCTCGATGTAATCACCTCACCGTTCACAAATCCCAAGAACCGTCATTTGCGCGTCCGAACGCTATTCATCTTTACCTATCGCGCTGCGTTATTTGTTCTACTTGCCTTAGTTTCATTGAAAGCCTTTTTGCTCTATACCCTGGCTTATTTCTGTTTTGTTTCGATGATGCGCCTGGTTGACACATTTCATCACACTTTTGAGTATACGGTTCAAGGACAAACCCCTGTAAAGCGCGACCGCATTTACGAACAGAAGAATACTTTTTCCAATGTTGTTTCTGTTCGCTATCCTTGGCTGAATTTGTTTTACTTGAACTTTGGCTATCATAATGCCCATCATTACAATATGCGATGCCCCTGGCATGAATTGCCCCAGTTGCACAACAGTGTTTTTGGCGAAGCTTCTGGAAATTATGGTGAAGCGGCTGGTAATTTCATTTCATTTTGGCAAATGTTTGCAACCTATCATAAGTTTAGAGCCGCTCGTGTAGGCCCAAACCAGGGAGAAGTTTATACCAGGGATGGCGGATTCTCAATGGAGAACTTTATGGGTGCATTAGGTGTCTCTTTTCTAACACCTCCTTGAGTCTTACTGAGTTGCTCATAACCCCAAAATGGGGAAATAAATCCTGAAAAATTTCAAATTGCAATCGGGTATCGTTATCGTCTCTAGTATTTTGATTAAAAATACTACCGTTCTTCCTTTTAGATTGCAGTTTGACCGTAACGACTAGGAGAGCAATTCAGTGAAAAATTAGGCGGAAACAAAAAATTCAAATGTCCTAATTGCGCTCATGAAATAGCAAGAGATTGGATACGACTAAATTTCTAGCTCAACTAAGCGTGTTGTAGGACGACTTTGAGACATATCTTGCACAACTTGTACAGCACAGACTAAAGCGACAAGCCCAATGACTGCAACAGGGAACAAACCTTTGCCAAAAATGGCAATCAAAAGCAAAACAACTGCTGCCCCAACTCTGTACTTGGTGCGGATTTTACAATAGAGGATAACCCCCAGGCGGTGGAGAATACCTAAAGCAAAGTAACAGACTGCAACAGAGCCACAAAGCAGCCATCGAACAGAATCAGGAAGTGCTAGCATTGGCTTGCTGATTAACACAAGTTGTACAGCGACTCCAGAAGCAGCAATACCAGCAACAAGAGGAAGATGGGTGAAAAGCCAGATACCCATAATCATGGCTCTTCCCTCAGTCCGCGCCCTGTTAATTGGTGTACCACCGAGGTTATCAAAATAAACCCACCATAGGCTTAAAGCAATACCTAAAGCGAACACAGCAGAAATCACTGTTAAAAGATCCCATTTCTGTTGAGAAACACCATCCACAACTGCGATAATTGCTTCACCCAACACAATAATGGTGAATAGCCCAAAGCGCTCAGGTAAGTGGGAGGGATGGGGAGGTAACTCGATCTGTTGTTTGCGTTTTATCAAGGGTGTCGCAAACTCAATGATCAGTCCTAGTGTCCAAAAGACGAAACGCCAGGGAATGGATACAAATGCAGACACTAACCAGAAAAGAGCGCCTATTGAAAAACCTATGGCGTAACTATTTGTCAAGGGACGAGCTTGGGGAATATACTGTCCTGCACGGATATACTCAATCACAAGCACAATACGACCAACAACGTATGCAAGAGCAAAACCAGCGGAACTTTCGCCCAAGCCGTTGTGTATATTAACAGCCATTGCAGCCGCTGTGAGCATATGTAAACTGGTGAACAAGCGCCGTCCTATGTCATCACTATCAAAGCGGTTAGCATAAAATGTGGTACCAATCCAAGACCACCAAATAGGTATAAAAAGAGCTATAAAACCCAACACTCCCGATAGTGAAACATGATCGTGAAGATAGTGGGCGACTTGAGAGACAGCAACCACAAACACCAAATCATAAAAAAGTTCCAGCCAAGTAGCGCGTCTTTCTCCTTCTGTGTCTTCACTAATACGTAATCGTGGTGGTTTTATCAAACTTCGCATAAACAGTTCAAAATAAGCCCAAGGATAATGAGAAGCCCTTGGAAAAATCACAGCATTTCCGGATTCTAGCAGCTTAAGAAAATATTTTTGAGGGGCGATTTTTCGGTTACCACAGCCTATTCTTTAGACTAGTGGTGGCAGATTTTTCACTTGTTTGATTAACTAGATATAGCAGTCCTAAATGAGATTGTAAATTGTCCCATGAGGGCAGGGAACAGGGAATAGGGAACGCTTAATAGGGAACGCTTAACAGGGAACAGGAATTGTTTATAAATGATTTAGGATTGCTATACAATCATTGCCCACATACTCGCTGCTAAGCCAATAGCAGCTAAATGTTGCCAAAAAAGCGATCGCATGGGCTGATGAGCAATTTTTTGTGTCAACACCACCGTCAACAAAAGTGAAAAAATGAGGGTGGTTCCTTGCAAAAAGGCAATCACCGCTGGATGAGCCAGCAATATAGGTAATTGTTCTCCATTCAAACCGAAAGTGGCAAAACTTACAGGGAGAATACGCCCTCCTTCGCTTAAACCTAAATGCAGATAATGAGCTAAGTTTCCCCCTAGTACGAGTGGCAAGTAGCCATAAGCGAGTTCTACAAAACGTCGCGGCTTGGGATTTTGGTGAGTCAATTTTAGCTCTTTGTTACTTATATACAAGACTTGCATAACTCCATATGCTAAAAAAGGAACAGCCACCGGGATAATTAGAGCTAGCAACGATAATCCCAAATGAGGTAAAAACTGGGTTAAATCCAGATGTAACCCGAGCCAAGATTGCAATTGGGGTAAGTGATGCAGGAATACTCCCCCCAATAGTAAAAACAACAATGCAACTTCGTAACTGTGTGGTACATGAGTTGTCCACAATTCAATCCCCGGGGGACGTAAATTGAACTCAACAGAACGATGGGGACATGCCTTAAGACAAGTCATACACAGCACACAATCTCGATTATCTTCCAACTGTGCTGGGTGAGAGTACAACGGACACCCTCCAGTTTCCATCCCCTCTCCCTTCTGGGGTCCACCCTTGTAACATTGATACGTGGTACAAGTGGCAGAACAGATGCCTTGCTGTGCCCGGAGTTCCGTCATAGAGAGTTTAGCAAATAAACCATTCATTCCACCGATGGGACACAAATACCGACACCAAAATCGCCGCTCAAAAATGGCAGAGAATATCATTGCTCCTGCTGTAATTAAAAGCAGCAAACAACCAGAAAGATATGCTGTATTTTCTAAATTCCAGAGTTCTTCCCATAGGAAAATGAGAGTAAATAGTCCAAAAAGAAACCATCCGCCCCATTTTTCAGCTTGATGTCTGGGCCAGCGTTTAAGTTTTCCAGGAAAGAACTTTTGGGAAAGCTTTTGTGTAACTTCCCCGTAAATCATAAAGGGACAAACTGAACACCAAACGCGACCTAAAAAGGGAAACGCTAGTAGGAAGAAAGGCCACCACCAAGCCCAAAATAGATTGAGAGCGAAATTGCGATCGCGCGTTTGTGGACCAACAAATAAAACTCCTACAATGAAGGCAAATGCTGTTAAAGTAAAACCATAGTTAATACGATCAGGCCACCAAGAACTACGAAGAAACTTTCGTAAACCAGGATAAGCATTCAACAGATTCACCCGGAATTGCTTTTTCTTCGTATCGACAGACCAAAAAATTTCTTCTGTGAGTTCTTTTGCCTCCCCAGCTTGGACGATCGCTCGTTCTACTAGATCTTGCAGTTCTTTCAAATTGCCAGGGAAATCATAGGACTGCAAACGGCGCAAAGCTTCTGAGGTGACTTTCGGTCGCGCAATACCTCTAGCGCGAGTGTAAAGACTGATGTAGTACTCCACCTGTGCTTTGATATCAGCTTTGCGTACCCGCAGCGGTGGTACCTTGATAATATGACCAATACAGCGTTCAATCGTTGGCTGAGTTTTTTCCGCAACTATCAAAATGCGAGCTTTACTGACGCGAGGTTCAGGGGTTGGTTCTCCCGAACGGCTGACAGGGGTGTATTTGCCCGTTGTTAGCAAACTTGCTAACGCTGGTAATAACTCTGGCGGTGTTTCTTGAATGTTGTTCAGAACTAAACTGCCTTCCCCAAGCCATTCCAGCAGTCCTGGTTTACCTCTAGCACGACCAAACAAATCAGCACCGCTTGTCTGGAGAATACCACAGTTAAGTTTAATAATCGGTTCTCGCCGCTGTTTGGAGCCAAAGTGAATCAAAGCAGCTATAATATCTTTTCCTAATCCTGGTTCCCCGAAAATTAATACTGACTTCCGGTCATCAGCAGCTTTTGCAATTTCCTGTCTCAAACGTACAGCATAACGACTTGTCCCCACAATTCCCCGTGTTGCCTTTGTGACTAAATAAGGTCGTAAAGCTACAGAACGTTCTTGTTCGTAAGTGAGTGCAGATGTGAGTTGAGCCAATTCCTGTGCCATCTGGCGAGAAACAGCCTGAGCAATTTCCGGGTATTGGCTAAGTAATTCCCGAAACTTAGCCGCAGGCACAACCCATAAGTGGCATTCTGTGACTGTTGTAATTGTACGCTGAGCCAATTCATCTAACATGAGTTCTTGCAGATGAATGATTGAGCCGGGGAGGAAACCAATAGCTAAAGCTGGGTTCGTTTTATTGCTGCTATCGCTTTCGAGCTGACCTTCAAGGAGAATGTATAATCCTTCTGGAGGAGTCCCTTCAGTGACTAGAGGGTGGTTTGGTGGGATGACTTGTTGTTCAATAACTTGGGCGATAGCCCAAAGGGCTGACGCTTCGCGTATCGCATTCAAAGGTTCAGGCGATAAGATTCCTAGAGCCGTGCGTTCTTGTAACCATATCACGATTTCTTCTGGTGTCATGGTGGTCTCTCCTACTCAGCACTGCTGTATAGAAGAAATTATCGCGCTTATTGTTACCTGTTTTAAAAGTGCATGGAACGTAGAAATTTGTAACTTATTTTTAATACCCTTGTTCCAATGCTTTATCTAGGCTGTCAATCTGTTGGGCGATTTTGTCATGTTCTGTCTGAGCTTCCTCAATTTGTTTATCTAACCTGAAAAGGATTGCGGCGTCTGTCTCAATGATTCTTGCTGTTCGCAGGCATACTATCTTCTCATTTAGCAAAATCATACAATTTTTGCAGTTCGTCACGTCGGCGCTGTGGATTTTGCCTATAAGCCATCTATCAGTTCCTTCATTTTCAACTAGTACTCTCATTGGAAGATTGCTGTTGTGCTGCTTGCAGCACTTCGTCAACGCTCAACTCTAACTCTCGTGCAACTTGTTCCACAGTGAATCCCACTCTTAACAACAGAGGTACTGTTCTAAACCTTTCCTGACGAGCACCTTCTTGCCTTCCTTCTTGCTTACCTTCCTCAAAAGCTTCTTGATAAAATCTTGTCTGCTTTAATTCATTCAAGCTAAACATAGCCACTATCTCCTGTTGATATGATGTCCGGTAAATTACTTGTAATATGTCATTGCGAACGCAACGAAGTGGAGTGAAGCAATCACAGGGGTTTGAGATTGCCACGCTACGCTACCGCTCCGCTCGCAATGACAAGTGATTATCCGGACTTGATATGATTCATTGATTGAAAGATTGCTGTTGTGCTGCTTGTCGCACTTCCTGTACGCTCAAGCCTAATGCCTGTGCTATCTGTTCTACACTCAACCCTAATGCCAACAAACGGGGTACTGCTTCTACTTGAGCTTCCAAACGTCCCTCTTGCTTACCTTCTTCTACGCCTTCTTGCTTACCTTCCTCAAATGCTTCCTGATAAAATCTTGTCTGCTTTAATTCACTCAATCCAAACATAGCCTCTATCTCCTCTCGACTCATTGTCGGAAACTTGTAAATTAAAATCGTCTCTATCAATTGTAGTAATTGCCGCTGTTGCTGTTGTGAACTTATCTCCTGTTGAGTTCTATCTATCAACTCTCTTGCTTTTTCAATTGCTGTATCTTCATTCTCAATCACTAACTTGACAGTTGCAATGGAAATGGGTAAGGATACAGCTTCACCTAATTCATCAAGGTAGATAGGGCTAACACGCTGACTCGTAAAGAATTCACGATAATGTTTTCTATCTGCTGTATCTATACTTCTGGTAGGATATATCACCGCAGCACGCCAGTCATTTTGTGGTTGATTTTGCCGCAGGTACAAAAAGATTTCTGCAAACAGTCGCGCGTAAATTTCTGAATCTCCTTGAAATTGGACTTCCACGAAATAAATTGGGTTCACACTTTCCTTTGCAGGAAGAAATACACCATCAATCCTAAAGGCTGTTTGCTTAACTTCCACTGATGAAAATTGATAAGCGCGTGCTTCTTCTGGTGGTTCACCAATGAGTTCAAAGAAGATGCTGGGAAATTCTTGAAAGAGGCGATAGAAAATGCTGTCAGTTTTCACGAATTCAGTTTTTTAACATAGAGTATAGAATATCACTGTGATGCAGATTTTAGTATTTTTAAAAGCGATCGCGTAGCGGCTGCTTTCCAGCATCGCCTTCCTCAATGGCACTACACTTACTAAGAGTAATATGCGTGTTGCATTCACGACTTACACCTCACCCTGCCCTATCGGGCATCCCTCTCCTTGCTAAGGAGAGGGAAAGATTTTAGCGCAGCTAAAAGCGAGGGTGAGGTGAAAGCGATCCGGTATGTAGACGGCGCGACGTGAAGTCCTCATTGCTCCTATCGTTCTGGAAGTAGCGCACATCATAGAGGCTACAGTAAATATTGAGTACCCAATTGAAGTCGATCAGTTTCTCAGAGGAGAGTTGGACTACTATATACAATCAAAACACAGTGTGCTGGTTGTGGAAGCAAAGCAGGCAGATTTAACACGGGGATTTACTCAATTAGCGGCTGAGTTGATTGCTCTCGATAGTTGGGTGGAGTCGGAAGATTTGATTCTTTATGGTGCTGTGACAACAGGGGATATCTGGCAATTTGGGAGTTTTCATCGTTCCTCACGGGTAGTCACTCAGCATTTAATGCTGTATCGAGTTCCTACGGATTTAGAAGTGTTGATGCAGATTTTGGTGGGGATTTTGATGGAGGGTTAGGGGGGGTGATTCGCACTTCACTCTGATGTGTAATTTTTATCGACCCGCACCTGCTAATGACCATCTCAAAAACTTGTGCCAGATTGAACATTCTCGCCACCGTAGCGTTTTCAATTTTTTGGTCAACTTGATTGCTGGTTTAGCCGCCTATACCTATCTTCCTCAAAAACCATCCCTCGATATTTATCCAAAAAACTTACCTGCTTTACCTCCTGCCATTTTTTAGTTCAGTCGAACTCACGTTAAACCTGATAAACACCATTACTACCCCAGTACCTACCAAACTCAAAGCAGGAGGTACAAATGGAATCCAGAACTTGATTGGGGTGATAAAGAACATTAAGCAAACAACGTACAAACTGATAAAGACAACTCCTCCAAATACAATTAATTTTCTGGGTTGGTGAATGAACCGCGCCAAGAAACCTCCGACTAGCGACCAGAATAAAATCCAAAGCATCTCATACCAAATAGACCAAACTTTTAGTAAAGGGCGCTTATTTGAAACTGCACTCAAAATCTGACTTACCATCTGTGCTTGCATGACTACTCCTGGCATTGGTTGGTTACCTGCTGAGGAAAAAGGAGTAAACCAAGGAGCTTCATAAGAAACGTCAACCACTCCAATTAAAACTATTTTGTCTTTTAAAGAATATTTTTCAAGCAAGTCAGTCTTCAAAACATCCTCAACGCTAACTCTTTTTGCAATAAATTCAGGAGAGCAATTATTTTTATTTTGTTCAGAACATGAGCGACGGTAGTTAAGTAGTAACTGATAACCATCTAAATCAGTCCATATTGAATATCCGCCTCGATAGGGACCATAAAGTTGCTCAAAAGCAGTGCTACCTAATGGCAAAGGTATATTTCCATCCTTAAATGGTTCCTCATACGGTTTATCTAAGTAACGTCGAGCTAACTCAAGACTTAAGGCAGTGTTTACTGGTTTCTTATCAGAAGACCAACATGGAGAGTTTTCACGAGTTTGCATATTTAGAATTTGGCGACGAACAACTCCCCCACTATCTGATAAGAAATCACTAAATCCTAACCGCTCTCTAGGGATTTCGGGTGGCGGTTGTACACCATCATTATTTTGAGTAAAATCTCCAACGTTACAAACAGCAAATATACGTGGGTCACTTTTCAAAAGATTAGATAATTCCGGTGTTTGAGTTTTAAAATCACGGAGAATGTCTAGACCAATGGTGCGTGGCTGGTTTTTAAGTAGTTTCTTGAGAAGATTTAATAGAGTCTCATCCGTCAGTGAGCCTTGTCGAAATCCCTTCTGGCTATCAATATCTTGTTTAGTGACTTCAATAACTAACAAGCGGTTATCTTGCGGCTCAATTAGTTGAAATTGCATCATTTGGTCGAAGAACCAAAGTTCTGATGCCTGAAGGAGTCCAAATAAGCGCATGGTGCGATTCGTTGCTAGTAGAATCACGGTAAACAGCCCGTACATACACTAGCC